>JACRCP010000029.1 GCA_016218965.1 Deltaproteobacteria bacterium
TCACGCTCATGAAGGACCGGATCGCCGCGCTCGACGCCAAGATGGACCAGTTTGAAAAAGGGATAAAACGCTGGCGCACGCTGCTTCGTCAGCGTCAGAAGGAGATCGAGGCGATCGGACATGCGCTCGAAAATGACATTCGAAAGGCGGCACGGAAGGCCCCGGTGCCGGCGGAGGCGAAACAATGAAGATCGTTCTGATAGAGCCGCGTTCTCCCGACCTGCACATATTCTCGCGATTCGGCCTTCCGCGGCTGGGGGCGCCGCTTCTGGCGACGATCGCGCGCGATCTCGGGCACGACGCCGCCGTGTTCGCCGAGGAGGTCGCGGAGGTCGACTGGGACGAGGTGCGCTCGGCCGATCTTGTGGGGATCTCGACCATAACCTCCACCGCGCCGCGCGCCTACGCGGTTGCCGACAGGGCGCGTTTTTTCGGGCGCAGGGTGGTCATTGGCGGCCCGCACGCCACGTACATGCCGGCCGAAGCCGCGGCGCACGCCGACTGGGTGCTCATGGGCGAGGCCGAGCACACGTTCGTGGAGCTCATCGAGCACATCGAGGGCCGAAGACCGGCCGGCGAGGTGCACGGCATGGCGTGCCTGGACGGCGACGGACTGGTCCGCACCGCCCCGGACCCCGAGCGTGTGGACGTCGACGCCAACCCGGCTCCGGATTTCTCGCTCGTGCGGGGATGGAGCGATGTCAAGGGGGTGCTTGGGAATCGTATCGTCCCCGTCCAGACCTCGCGGGGATGCCCGTTCGACTGCTGTTTCTGCTCGGTGACGGGGATGTTCGGGCGCCGGATTCGCTACCGCAGCACCGCTTCCGTGATGGAAGAGCTTCTCCCGCACGCGGACAAGGAAAAGAACCTCCACGTCTTTTTCTACGACGACAACTTCGCCGCTTCGCCCGCGCGCGCCAAGGAGATTCTGCGGGCCATGAAGGCGGCGAAGACGAGATTCGGATGGTCGACGCAGGTCAGGGCCGACGCCGCGCGCGACGATGAGCTGCTGACGCTCCTGCGGGAGACCAACTGCGACACGGTCTACATCGGGGTCGAGTCCGTGAACCCCGCGAGCCTCGCCTCGGCCAACAAACGCCAGGAGGTCGAGGCGACCCTCGATAACCTCCTCAAGTTCCGGGAATCCGGTATCGACGTCCATGGGATGTTCGTGCTTGGTTTCGACGACGACGGTCCGGACATCGCGGATGCGACGGTCGCGTTCGCCCGCCGCGCGAAGCTGATGTCGATCCAAGCCCTCGTGCTGACGCCCCTGCCGGGAAGCCGCACGTTCGACGAGATGGACCGCGCGGGCAGAATACTCTTCCGCGACTGGTCGATGTACGACACCCACCACGTCGTCATCAGACACCCCAGGCTGTCGGCGGAGCAGCTCCAGGAGGCACAGATCCGGGCGCATCGGAAATTCTATTCGCCCGGCTGGATACTCAAACAGGCGCTGCTCGGCCACCACTCGAGCGCCGCGATCGCCTGCTACGCCCGCGCCCTCAACCGCCGGTGGAAACGGGACAACTCGCTCTACCTGCGCGCGCTGAAGCTCCTGAAGCCGTCGAGGGAGCTCGAGATCAACATGTCCCTCCGGAAACCGTGCGGGATAGAGTAGTGTGGACGAACGAATGGTGATTTGACTCCCCCGCCTCTTTCGAATATATTGCGCGCGCCATGAGGATTGCGGTTTCACATCATCGCGAGCACGGGCCGATCCGGGCCGGGTGATGGTGCAGCCGCGGCATTGAGTTCGCCTCGCCATCGACGCCGGCCCTAATTTGGCCGGCGTTTGAGTTTGTGCGGGGAAGGAGATGGAAATGGCTCAAGTCGGCGAGAAGGACCTTCTGCACCTGGCGCTTCCGAAAGGGCGCATGCAGGCGGGGGTGTTTTCGCTCCTTTCGGACGCGGGAATACGCGTTGTGGGCGAGGAGCGCGGGTACCGTCCCGCGGTCTCGGTCCCCGGTTTCGAAGTCAAGGTCCTAAAACCCCAGAACATCGTCGAGATGCTCCACGCCGGCTCGCGCGACGCCGGCCTTGCGGGAGCGGACTGGGTTGCAGAGCTCAACATCGATCTTGTCGAACTCCTGGACACCGGGCTTGACCCGGTGCGGATCGTCGCGGCGGCCCCGGCTGCGCTTCTCAAAAACGGAAAACTACCCCGGCGGCGGGTCGTCGTCGCTTCGGAGTACGAGCGGCTCACGATGGCGTGGATGGCAAAGCGGAAACTCAGGGCCGCGTTCGTGCGGTCGTACGGCGCCACCGAGGTGTTCCCGCCCGAGGACGCCGACTGCATCGTGGACGTGGCCCAGAGCGGCGCGACGCTTCGCGCCAACGGGCTTGTCGTCGTCGACGAGCTGATGACCTCCTCGACGCGCCTTTACGCGAACCCGGCGGCCATGGACGACCCGTCCAAGAAGGAGAGGCTGGAGGGATTGGTGCTGCTGCTTCGCTCGGTGCTGGAAGCCAGGCACCGCGTGATGCTCGAGGTCAACGTCCCGCCGGAGAAGCTCGAGTCGGTGATAGCGATTCTGCCGTGCATGCGCGAACCGACGATATCGACGCTGCACGGAGGGGCGGGGTACGCGGTGAAGGTGGCCGCGCCGCGAAAAGACCTGCCGCGCCTCATCCCGGAGATCAAAAAGAGGGGCGGGACGGACGTGGTGGTGACGGCGCTGACGCAGATAGTGCCCTAGGGATGGGAGGAACGGCATGTTGAAACCGACTCCGGCAGTGGAGGGAATCGAGGAGTACCGTGTTCCGCGGCCCGCGGGGACGATAGACCTGTTTCTTGACGGGAACGAGGGGCTTGCCCCGCCGTCGTTTCTTGTCGAGATTCTCAGGAGGTACGGCCCGGGGCTGGTGAGGCGCTACCCATCGACGCGCGCGCTCGAAGCTGTGATCGCGTCGCACCTGCGGCTGGAGGCGGCGCAGGTCGTCGTCACGGCCGGGGCTGACGATGCACTGTCCCGCGTTTGTCACGCGGTCCTGGCACCAGGCCGTGAGATCGTTTTGCCAGTGCCGACGTTTGAGATGATCACGCGTTACGCACGTCTCGCCGGCGGCACGGTCCTCGAAGTGCCGTGGACGGACGGCGCCTACCCGGTCGAGGAAGTCCTCCGGGCTGTGAGCGAACGGACGACCGCAATCTGCATCGTGAGCCCCAACAACCCGACGGGGCTCACCGCAAAGGCCGCTGACATCGAGCGCCTGGCGGCCGCGGCGCCAAACGCCCTCCTGGTCGTGGATCTCGCGTACGTCGAGTTCGCCTCGGAGGACCCGACGCAGGCGGCGCTCAAACTCCCCAACGCGGTGGTCCTGCGGTCGTTTTCAAAGGCGTGGGGACTCGCGGGACTTCGCGTAGGGTACGCGGCGGGCCCCAGAAACGCGATCGGATGGCTCCGTGCCGCGGGGTCTCCGTACCCTGTTGCGGGACCATCCATCGAAATGGTGATGGCGTGGCTCAAGACCGGCGACGGACCGGTAAAAGACTTCGTCGGGCGGGTGCGCCGCGAGCGCGAGGATCTCAAGACGCTTTTGGCGCGTTTGGGAGCCAGGCCTTTGGCGTCGGAAGGGAACTTCGTTTTCGCGCACTTCTCGGACGCGCGGGGCGTCTGGGAGTCGCTTGCGCGCCACGGGATCGCGGTGCGGGCGTTCCCCGGCATGAAGGGGATTGAAGACTGCCTGCGGATTACCTGCCCGGGAGACGCGCGGGCTTTCGAGCGTCTCTCCGGCGCGCTTTCGAAGGTGATGGGCGGCAGGAAACGCTGACTCAAGGGTGGCACGGACAACGGGAAGTTGTCCGTGTGCACCGGACGGAGGAGAACAGCTCATGGCCAGACGCAGATCGCAGATCGCGCGGAAGACCGGCGAGACCGATGTCACCGTCCACCTGGACCTCGATGGCGAAGGCGCCGCGAAGGTCAGGACCGGTATTGGGTTCCTCGATCATCTTTTGGGGACACTCGCAAAGCACGCGCGATTCGATCTATCGCTGACCTGCAAGGGCGACACAGCGGTCGATGATCACCACAGCGCCGAGGACTGCGCGCTCACGCTTGGTGCGGCCATCGACAAGGCGCTTGGCGAGCGGCGGGGGATTGCGCGCTTCGGACACGCGTACGCTCCGCTCGACGAGGCGCTGGCGCGTGCGGTCGTCGACCTCTCCGGCAGGCCGTGCGCGGTGGTGGACCTCGGTCTCTCGCGTTTCGACATCGGTGGACTGGCCTGCGAAAACATTGCGCACGTCATCCGCTCCCTCGCGCTCAGCGCGCGGGCGACGATCCACGTCGAAGTCCTGCGGGGCGAGAACGACCACCACCGGGCCGAGGCCGCGTTCAAGGCACTGGCGCTCGCGCTCGGACAGGCCGTCGCGCCCGACGGCTCGAACGGCGTGCCGAGCACCAAGGGAACTCTCCGCTGAGGCACGAGGCGCTTTGGAGTGCGCAAGCTTGCTTGCGCTTTGAATGCGGGCAGCTTGCTGCCCGCGCCCTATGCGGCCGGGGTCGACCGGGCACGCGGCAGCAAGCTGCCGCGAGGAGAAAGCGGTAGCAAGCTACCGCACTCCAAATCGGAGAGGAGTCTCATGTCGTGAGTCGTGAGGTCTGGATAATCCCCACGGGGACGGCAAACGTTGCGTCGATCGTCGCGGGGCTTTCGCGCGCCGGGGCGCGGGCGTGTTTGTCCGAGAACCCGCGTGAGATCGAGGCGGCGCCGTTCGCCGTCCTTCCCGGCGTCGGCGCGTTCGGGGCGGCGATGGAAAGGCTCGGCTCGAACGGTCTCGGTGCCGTCGTCGTCTCGCGCATCCGGTCGGGCGCCCCGACGCTGTGTGTCTGCCTCGGCCTTCAACTCCTTTTCGAGGCGAGCGAGGAAAGTCCGGCCGTGCGGGGACTCGGGGTCGTCCAGGGGACGGTCGGCAGGTTTTCGGGAAACGTCCGTGTGCCGCAATTCGGTTGGAACAAGGTCGAGCCTGATTCCGAATGCCGGCTGATCGCGCCGGGACACGCGTATTTCGCCAACTCGTACCGGGTGACGTCGGTCCCGGGGGGCTTCGCGGCGGCGTTCGCGGACCATGGCGGGAGGTTCGTCGCGGCTTTCGAGCGAGGCGGCCTGCTCGCGTGCCAGTTTCACCCGGAACTGTCCGGGGAGTTGGGGATAGCCTTGATTCGGCGGTGGATAGATGCTTGCGGTTAGGATCATCCCCTGCCTCGACATCCGTGACGGGCGCGTGGTCAAGGGGGTGCGCTTTCAGAGCCTTCGCGACGCCGGTTCGCCAGAGGAGTGCGCGGAGCGCTACGAGGCGCAGGGGGCCGACGAGATCGTCCTCCTCGACGTTTCCGCGACGCCCGAAGGCCGCAGGACCGCGGTCGAAACCGTGTGCAGGGTTCGGGCTCGGCTCTCGATCCCTCTCACTGTGGGCGGGGGTGTCCGGACGATCGACGATGCCGCGGCGCTCCTCGACGCCGGGGCCGACAAGGTCGGAGTCAACACCGCCGCCGTCGAGGACCCTTCGCTTCTTACGCGGCTTGCCGACCGCTTCGGCCGCCAGTGCACCGTGCTCGCGCTCGACGCCGCCCGGAACCTTGAGCCATCAGCCATCAGCCATCAGCCATCAGCCGAAATCGGAAATCACAGATCCGAGATCACGGATCGGCCGGGTTACAAAGGAGCGTTCTTTGGTCCTGCCAGCGAAGCACTCGGCACTCCCGACTCCGCTCAAGCTACGTCGGGCAAGCAGCACTCGGTACTCGGCCGGTGGGAGGTCGTGACGCTGTCCGGAAAAAAACGCACGGGGATCGATGCGGTGCAGTGGGCGAAAGACGCCGCGGCGGCCGGCGCGGGAGAGATCCTGCTCACAAGCTGGGACCGCGACGGGACGCGGTCGGGGTACGACCTGGATCTCATCCGGGCGGTGTCGTCGGCGGTGCAGGTCCCGATAATCGCGTCAGGCGGCGCAAACACCCCCGATCACCTCTTCGAAGCCCTTGTCGCCGGCGCGGATGCCGTGCTCGCCGCCTCGATATTCCACGATTCGGATCTGACGGTCGGCGACGTCAAGCGCGCTCTCGCCGCGCGCGGTGTGGAGGTGCGGCTTTGATCATTCCGTCCATAGACATCATGAGCGGCCGGACCGTCCAGCTCGTGGGCGGGCGCGAGAAGGCGCTCGATGCAGGCGATCCGGTCCCTCTGGCCCAGACGTTCCGGCTTGCCGGCGAGATCGCCGTCATTGACCTCGACGCCGCCATCGGCGGGGGAGAGAACTCCACGCTCATCAGGAAGGTCATCGAAACCGCCCCGTGCCGCGTGGGCGGGGGAATCAGGTCCGTCGAGAAAGCGATCGAGTGGCTGGATGCCGGGGCCTCGAAAGTCATTCTGGGAACGGCCGCGCGGCGCGAGGTTCTCGAGCGCCTGCCGAAGGAGCGCGTGATTGCCGCGCTCGATGCCGAGCACGACGCCATCGTCGTGGAGGGCTGGCGCAAAAAGACCGGCGAGCGCGTGGTCGATCGGATGAAGGAGCTTCGGGACCTCGTCGGCGGGTTCCTTGTGACGTTTGTCGAACGCGAGGGGAGGCTTGGGGGGATCGACCTCACAAGAGTCAAGGAGCTGGCGGACGCGGCGGGCGACACAAGACTCACCGTGGCAGGGGGCGTGACGACTGTAGAAGAGGTCGCGGTGTGCGATCGCCTTGGCGTGGACGCGCAGGTCGGCATGGCAATCTACACCGGCAAGATGAACCTCGCCGACGCCATCGCCGCCCCACTCGTCCAGCCATCAGCCCAAGAACTCACTCAATCCGTTGGTCACCCTCTCCGCGGGGGAGAGGGTCGGGGTGAGGGTGGCCTTCCGCCGTCAGCTTCACCTCTTTGGCCGACGGTGGTGTGTGATGAGCGCGGGGTTGCGCTCGGCCTGGCCTGGTCCGACCGCGAAAGCCTCCGTGAGGCGGTAAGGCTCCGCCGGGGCGTGTACCACTCGCGGCGGCGCGGTCTGTGGACTAAAGGCGAGACCTCCGGCGACACGCAGGAACTTACGCGAATCGACCTCGACTGCGACCGCGATGCGATCAGGTTCACGGTGAGGCAGCACGGAACGGGCTTCTGCCACACCGGCACCCGCACGTGCTGGGGGCCGGACGGCGGTTTCGGCGCGCTCTTCCGTCTCGTAGCGTCCCGCATCGAGTCGGCCCCACCCGGCTCGTATACGAAAAAACTCCTCGAAGATCCGGCACTGCTCAAGGCGAAAATCCTCGAAGAGGCCGGCGAGCTTGGCGTGGCCGCAACCATGGGCGAGGTCGCGGGCGAGGCGGCCGACGTCATCTACTTCACTCTTGTTGCCATGGCAAACGCCGGCGTGACGCTCGAAGACGTCGAACGGGTCCTCGACCGCCGGTCGCTCAAGGTCACGCGCAGGCCGGGAGACGCCAAGAACACGCAGTAGGCGGTGCGCGGCACGCGCAGGCAGGAAGGCGACGAACGATCAGTCCCGGGGCGGCAGGAGGTGTCGCGCGCGGCCGCCAAAAAACATGGCCGCGTCGTTTTTCACCCAGTCGAGGTTCCACCATGCGTCGGCCTGGTCGGCGTACGTGAAGATGAGGTTCGGGAAGTCCGAGCCGAAGAGCAGGCGATCGGCGTACGGGGCGAGCGAGCCGTAGTCCGGGAGACCCGACTCTTTTCTGCCTGGGAAGTTCGTGAAAGAGACCTCGAGGTGCAGGCCGTTGTACTCCCTCGTCAGCTCCAAATACGCCGCGGTCTGGTTGGCACCCAGATGGGCGATCACCGCCACGAGCGCCGGATTCCTTTTGAGGCGCACGGCAACCCGCGCAACATCGAGGTTCTCTTTCGTGTATGGGTACGGAGCATCGCCCGTGTGAAGAACGCATGGAGCGCGGCGTTCTTCCAGCACATCAAACACGCCGTCGAGACGCGGGTCGTCAACCGCGAGGTTCTGGACCTCGGCGTGGAGCTTCATCCCCTCAAGGCCGTGCTCGTCCATCGCCTGCTCTGCGATCGAGCGCGGGTCGTCGTCTTCCGGATGCACGGTGAAAAAACCCCGCACCATCGGTTCCGAGCGGGCGATATCGCTCATCCACGCGTTTAGCCCTTCGGCCGTCCCGGGCCTGTGCGCGTACGTGAGCGCCCAGACCTCGTGAACGCCAAAACCCTTGAGCGCCGAAAGCACTTCATCGTGCGGGTGCGGATACGGAATCTCCCAGCCCACGCCGTCGAACCACCTGCGGATCGCGCGAAACAGGCGCTCGGGGAAAAGGTGGACGTGGCAGTCCACGGTCACGGGGGCAAGGGGTTTCCTGTACGCCTCCGCCGGAGATATCACAACGTACCCAGCCGCTTTGGCGACGGTGGGCCCCCGCACTCCAAGAGATCCGCGAGCGCCCGCGCCAGACGCACGTACTGTTCCCGGGAATTGTATAGCTGGGCCGAGACGCGGAGCATCTTGTGTTCCGGTGTCGGCCAAGCAAAGACCACCGGCTCGATCCCGTACTGTTCGTACAGGATGTCCTGCAAGGGGTCGATGTTCACGGAACGCGGCCGGAGGCCAGAGGCTGTAGGCTGTAGGCTGTAGGCCGTAGGCCGGATCGGCCGGCCGCCCGAATTCACTGCCGCCCACCGCCCACCGCCCGCCGCCTGTGGCAGAGCCACCGACGCCATCGACCCGAGCATCGATTCGGGGCAAGGCGGGGTGATCTTGAGCGCGGCGCACAGGGCCTTCCGCGCCTCGACGGCAAGCCCGTGATTCCGGGCCTTGACTTCCTTCCATCCGCCGGGGACGAGCGAGCCGAGAAAGCGGATCGCCTCGGGCACGCAGAGGTACGCGGTGGGATCGTCGGTGCCGGTCCAGTCGGACTCGATCCTGAAACGGGACCGGTCGGTCCGTTTGGAATTTGCGCCGTGGCTTATTGAGAGCGGACGGATGTGCTTTTGAAGATCGCGCCTCACGTGCAGGAACCCGGCGCCTTTGGGGGCGCAAAGCCACTTGTGGCAGTTGCCCGTATAGTACGCGGCGCCGATCTTCTCGATCTCGAGCGGGACCATGCCGGGGGCGTGGGCGCCGTCCACGAGAGTTTGGACCCCCAGCCGATCCAGTTCCTTCACGATCTTCTTGATGGGAAATACCAGGGCGGTCGGGCTGGTGATGTGGCTTACGAGCGCCAGCCGGGTTCTTTTTGAAACGCGCGAGAGCACGGCGTCCACGACGTCATCCGGCGACGAGATTGGAAACGGGACCTTCGCCTCGACCACCCGGGCCCCCGCGCCCCGCGCCGCGAAGTAGAGCGCATTCCGGCAGGCGTTGTACTCCATGTTCGCCGTGAGCAGCTCGTCTCCGCGCTTGAACTTGAGAGACCGGAGCACGGTGTTCACGCCGGCGGTCGCGTTCGGAAGGAACGCCAGATCGTCCGGGTCGGCGCCGATGAAACGGCCGAGCGCGGCCCTCGCATCGCCGAGCAGGCCCTCGAGATCCCGATCGAGAAACTGTACCGGCTGCCGCTCCATTCGCGCCCGCAGTACCGACTGCTTGGCCAGCACGACCTTGGGACACGCGCCGAACGACCCGTGATTCAAAAAATCCACGCGCGAATCCAGGATCCAGTACCGCGCGAATGGGTTGGGACTTCTTCGTTTCATCGGGCCGGAATACTCGGCCCACCGCGGCGTGAAGTCAAGCAAAACGGCCGCCGGCATGGGCGCAAAATCGCGCGCGACCCCGTCCGGGGGCGTGCCGGCGTTTTCGAGCTGTTGGCGTTTTCGAAAAAAGGCCGGCCGAGTTGCTTTTGCCGCCCGGTGCGCGGATAATCCGGCTTGACGGACCCAATCACAAGGGGGATCCGATGTCTGGTCTACGTTTGGCGTTGCTTGCGTTCACAGTCGTTGCCGGCGCGGTTGCGTGCAATGACGCGGTTGAAACCCCGGTCGGGACGGACCGCGGCGCCGGGGGCGGCTTTGATGCGGCCGCCGGAACGGACACCGGAACCGGCGGACCGTCGGACGGGGCGACCGGCGCTGACACTGCCGACGGAACGGGAACCGAGGACGTGGAACCGGCCGATGCGGCCGGCGGCGACGCCGAGATCGACAGCGGGGTCCCGGATTCCGGGGAGCCCGTCGACGCCGGCCTTCCCGATGATGTCCAAACACCCGACGGCGGGCCGACGGACGAGGGGAACGCGGACCAGGGGCCGGTCGACACCGACGCGGGCATGGTCGACGCCGGTGTGCATGACGGCGGCTCGGCCGACACCTCGCAGCCGGTCGAATACCCGCCCGATGCGTGGGGTCCGTACCTCGCCGGGGTCTACAACAACAATCTCATCTACGACCAGAACCGCAAGCGGACGGTCCCCATGTATTTCTGGTACCCCGCATCGGCGCAAGGCGCAAAACAGGCCACTTACATGGGCCTGATGAAAGGGCAGGCGTGGGAGGACGCCCCGGCCGCGAAGACCGCGGGTCCATTCCCGCTGATTCTCTTCTCGCACGGGTTCAAGGGGATCGCCTTCCAGTCGTTCTCGCTCACCGAGTACCTCGCCAGCCACGGGTTCGTCGTCGCCGCGCCCAATCATCAGGGGAACACGCTCTTCGATTTCACCTCGACCGACGAGGACGTCGCGAACGTCACGCTCGAGAGGCCCAAGGACGTCTACTTCACGTATGAAAAGGCCGTGGAGTTTGGCAAGACCTCGGGCCACGTGCTCGAGGGGATTGTGCGCGAGGATCTCACCGCCATCACGGGCCACTCGTTCGGCGCGTTCACGGCGATCATCGTCGCCGGGTCCGAGGCCGACATGGACCGCGCAAAGGCTGCATGCGCGCAGGGGGTCGAGGCCGACATCTTCTGCGACTACGTCCCGTACTACGCACCGGGGACGATGCTTCGCATGGACCCGCGCTTACCCGGTCTCAAGGCGCTGGTCGCGCTGGCGCCCGGCGGATACAATGCGATGTTCGACGACAACCTCGCCAAGGTCTACGTCCCCGGGCTCACGATGGGAGGCACCGAGGACACGACCTGTCCGCTCGACATCGAAACGCGCCCAATCTACAACGGCATGCCCAAACCCAAGTCCAAGGCCGAGTTGACGGGCGCCACGCACATGTCGTTCACCAACGTCTGCTCGATCCCGATGGCGCAGGCGATATTCGGGGACATGTGCAAGGCCACGATGACCGAGGAGCGCGCCTTCGAGATCATCAACACGCTCACGACCGCCTATCTGCGTCTGCACGTCAACGGCGAGGGCGGGATGCACGCTTGGCTCGAGGATCCGTACATCGCGCAACAGCTGAGCGAAGTTGCGTGGATCGACGAGAGGTAGAACCCGGGAGTTTGGGAATTCGGCCTTTTGAAGAGCGGCGAATCGGCCGATCTTTTGCCCTCGAACGAACTGTCCGCGCTTTCCACGCTGCTCTCGAACTGGCGCAGCGTCGTCGAGGAAGGCGCGCTCCTGCCCGACGAGCGGAGGGACAAGAAGTCCGGACAGCAGAGGCTGAAACTGGGTGAGTGATGACACATCCCGTACCGCATGAGCGTCCGCCGCGTTATCGTCTCTACATCGACGAGTCGGGCGATCACACCTACAACGACCTCGAACACCCTTCACGCCGCTACCTCGCCCTGTTGGGCGTGTGGTTCAAGCAGGTTGACGAGTACGTCGCTTTCGCTGATGACCTTGAGAGATTCAAACGAGAGATGTTCGGCCCGAGGCCCGACAAACCGGTTGTGCTCCACCGGTCGGACATCATTAACCGCAAGGGGCCGTTCGGCATCTTGAGGATGGACGCGGTTCGGGAGAAATTCGACGCCGGACTCCTCGAAGTCGTCGGTCGCGCGAGATTCCGGATGGTCTGCGTCGTTATCGACAAACAGAAGCACTCGGAGAAGAACACCAGCCCGTTCCACCCGTACCACTACTGCCTCGCCGCGATGCTGGATCGATTCAGCGGATGGCTGAACTACAAGAACGCTGTCGGCGACGTGATGGCTGAGTCCCGTGGTCGGGAGGAGGATCGGCAGTTGGAGCAAGCCTACGTGCGCGTGTACGAAAGCGGGACGCTCATGTTCGACCACACCCGTCACCAGAGGGCGTTGACCAGCAAAGACATCAAGTTGCGGCGGAAAGCCGCCAACATCGCGGGTCTTCAGTTGGCCGATGTCCTTGCCCACCCCATCAAACAGGTCTGGTCGAGAGAGGCTTCATCGCTGACATCGGCGAAAACTTCGGCAGACAGGTTCACCAGGCCGCAAAGGACAAGTTCAACGTCAACGCGCCACGCGGGGAAGTGGAAGGGTATGGAAAAGTGTGGCTATAAAATGAAACGCCCCCTTTCGGGGGACATTCCACGCCAGCCCTTACGGGCTGTCCACCTGCGGGCTGCCGCATTGACCACACGGTACCACAACATGCCACCAAGTCAAGTCCGGTTTCGATACAACCAAAAACGGGCGCGGGGCACGGGGGGGGCCGTCAGTTAACACAAACCGTATGGGCACTCGCCAGGAAAACCTCGATGATTGTTTTTTGAAAAGATTCGCTGTCTGCCGTGTCTTTAAAATCTCTAAATGCCCGAGTAGCAGGCTGTTCCTAGGTATTGCAGCAATAGAGTTCCTTTGTCTGCGAAGACTAATGCAACGAGAAGGCATCGGGCAGAGTGATAACGCTATATTACTGTACTCTTTCTGTGCTGCTTTGGTTTTCCCAGCCATAATGTGGGTCTTTGTGATGGCCATCCTGGGCAATCTTTATCGATTCTTTGGCGGATAAGGCTAACAATGGATGCCTTCAGTCCGAGCCGGACCGTCCACGCAAGCGAGCGGGCGCGCACGAAGCATCGGCCCTCAGAACGCCGGGCCGGTGGTGTGGATGGCGAGGAGGTCGCTTCGGTTGACCTCGGCCCAGGTTTCGCGGCCGCCCGCGACCTCGCCAAATCAATGCGATCAGTCTTCGGCCCGCTTCGTCAATCGGCGTGCCGTCGAGGATTTCGCCCGCGTCAAAGTCCATGTCGTCATGCATGCGTTCGAACATCGCGGTGTTTGAGGCGACCTTGATGACCGGAACAATCGGCGAGCCTGCCGGCGTCCCGCGGCCGGTCGTGAAGACGATCAACTGCGCGCCGCCCGCCGCGAGCGCGGTGATCGAGAAGATGTCGGACCCGGGCGTGTCCATGACAACGAGGCCCTTTTTCGTCGGTGCCTCGGCGTAGTCGAGAACCTCCCCTATCGGCGTGGTACCGCCCTTGATGATGCATCCGAGCGATTTCTCGCGGATTGTGCTTATCCCGCCGTCCATGTTGCCCGGCGAGATGACCATGTCGGCAAGCGGGCCGAGGACGTCGACGGTGTTCCGCCGCTGGTCGGCAATCAGGCTCCGGATGCGCGCGCCGATCTCCGGCGAGGCCGCGCGTTTCGCAAGTATCTCCCCGGTTCCGATCATCTCGGTCGTTTCCGACAGGACGACCGTCCCGCCCTCGCGAACGAGCCAGTCCGCCGCCGTCCCGACGACGGGATTCGCCGTGACGCACGAAAACCCGTCGGAACCCCCGCACTCGACCCCGAGAACGATCTGGTCCCAGCCGCATGGAACGCGCGCGAGCCTGCCGGCCTCGGCGACGAACTCACGGGCGAGCTCGATGCCTTTCCGTGCGGTCTTGGGCGACCCTCCTTCGTCTTGAATCGAGAGCGCCCGAACCGGCTTGCCGGACTCCGCGATCCCCGCCGAGAGGAACTCGGGTCGGATCACCTCGCACCCAAGGCCTATGACGAGGACCGCGGCGACGTTGGGGTTTGTGCCGAGACCGACGAGCGTCCGCGAGGCGAGCGCGACGTCCGCCGGGCCGCGCCCGCAACCCTCCGTATGTGTGATCGCTTTGACCTCCGGCACGGCGCGCGCTATGGCATCGACCACGCCGTTCGCGCACGAAACCGAGCTCATCACGACGACGTGATTCCGAACGCCCACCCTGCCGTCAAACCGTTTGTAGCCCAAGAAACCCATTGCTCTCAGTCTTCAGCCATCGGTTTTGTCTCCCGTGACGTTGTGCGTGTGGACCCAGGTTCCGCGGCGGATGTCCGTGGAGGCGACGCCTATGGTTTCGCCGCACTTGATGATCGCGTCGCCTTTTCGGAGGTCCGAAAGCGCCACCTTGTGGCCGGCCGGTATCGGTTCGACCGCCTGCACCACGGGGCCGGTTTCAGTCACGACCTCCTCGCCCGGCCCGATGTCGCGCGCCGCCACGGCGACGCTGTCGGCCCGGTGGATTCTGACGGCGTTTCGTTTTTTCACGGAATCATTATAGAATCTCCGCCAACGGGTGCAAGATCGAAGCGCGGGACTTCTCGGTTGTGGTTCCCGCTCTTCGGCGTTCGCGTGTAACAAAGATGTGACGAGGCGTCATGGACGCGTCCGAGATAGAGGGCCTGTACCGGCGGCTGGGACCGTTCGTCTACCGGAGGTGCCTCCGCTTGCTTCGGGACCCCGAAAAGGCGCGTGACGCGACGCAGGAGGTGTTTGTCCGCGTGCTCAAGAACTGCGGCCATATCAGGGACGAGAAGGGGTACCTTCCGTACATCTACCGGATAGCCACCAACCACTGCCTAAACGTGATCCGGGACGGGAGGTTCGAAACGCCGGCGCCGCCGGTAGAAGGCCCGAAGACATCGACAGGACCGGTCCAGGAATCGAGCGCCGATCTCGAAAGGATCCTCCGGGCCGCCGAAACCTCGCTCGATCGACAATGCGTGGAGATCGCGTACATGTCGATAGTGGACGGCATGACGCAGGACGAGATAGCCGATGTTCTCGATTTGAGCAGGAAGACGGTGGGGCGAAAGCTCGGCAAGTTCAGGGAATTGGTGGGGAGGTTCTCGAATGCCGAATGACGAATGTCGAATGACGAATGCAAGCGGCTGTCCTTCGTCTTTGGCCCTGGACGCATGGGTCCTCGACGGCCGAAAGGAAACCGACCCCCTCCACGCCCACGTGAAGTCCTGCCCGCGCTGCACGGCGCAGATCGCCGAGCTCGACCACGCCTCCGACGTCTTCCGGCGCGACGTCTTCCCGGCGACGGTCGGGAAGGTGGTTCGCTTGTCGCGGAAGGTGCCTTGGTACGAGCGCATTTTTGCCGAGGACCATCCTTTCAAGCTTGTGTACACGGTCCCGATGTTGACCATCACGTTGATACTGCTCGTGATCGGTTTGGTTCAACTGCCGTTTTCGCGGAATGACGCGCCGCAGACCGCGATCAAGGGCACCCTCGGCCTCACCGTGTTCGTCGAGCACCAGGGTTCGGTGCGGGAACTGTTCGATGGGGAAACGGTCTTTCCCGGCGACCGGTTGAGGTTCAGACCGGCCGTTCCGGCGGACGGTTTCCTGATGGTCGTGTCGGTCCAAGAGAACGGGTCCGTGAACCTGTACTACCCGCCCGACGGCGACTCGGCGATGAAGGTCGCCGCGGGGTCCGAGGCGCTTCCGGGGAGCATAGTCCTCGACGAGAGCACCGGCGGCGAGCGGGTGTTCGTTTTGTATTCGTCGAGGATGTTCAGCTTGGGCGAAGTCAAATCGGCCATCCAGTCCGTCATGAGTTTCGGGTCCGTGGAGGGACTGAAGGCGCTGCCGCTTGAGATGAAGCAGGCGACTACCGTGTTTCGAAAGGAAGCGGTGAAGTGATCGGATCGGGTTCCAGAGCTCTTGCGGCAGTGCGGGCGGGTGACGCGGGCGGAATCGCTTGGTCGATCGGATGTCTCATCTGTCTCAACTGTCTCGCCCTCTGTCTCTCCTCGGCAGCCCACGCACAGGTGGTGAAGTACGCCGTTGTCGCGGGGAACAACCGCGGGGTCGAGAGGTCGGCGGCGCTCCGGTACGCCGAGCGGGACGCCGAGCGGTTTGCCGAGGTTCTGACGGACGTTGGGGGATTCGACCGCGGACGGGTCACGCTCCTTGCCGGCGCATCGGCCTCGGAATTCCGTACGGCGCTCGCGAAAACCGATGGCCAGATCAGGGCGGCGTCTCTGCCGCCGGCCCGCGCGATGGTGGTTCTGTATTTTTCGGGCCATGCCGACGGCATAAACCTCGAGCTCGGATCGGACCTCGTCCCCTTCACCGAAATCCGGAAGTGGGTGGAGTCCGTACCGGCGGGGATCAAGATTGCCTTCATCGACTCGTGCTTGTCGGGGGCGCTCACGCAGGTCAAGGGCGGGCGCATAGGACCGTCGTTTGACATCACGGTGACGGACCAGCTCGACGTCAGCGGGACGGCGATCGTGACATCGAGCGCGCGCGGCGAGCACTCGCAGGAGTCGCACGACCTGGGCGGCTCGTTCTTCACCACCTATCTCATTTCGGGCTTCCGGGGCGCGGCCGACGCGAACGGCGACGGGAAGGTGACGCTTGCAGAGGTCTACCAGTACGCTTTTGGGAAGACCGCCACCGCCACCGCAAAAACCGTCGCGGGGGTCCAGCACCCGACGTACGACTTCAAGATCGCGGGAAAGGGCGAGGTGGTGCTCTCGACGGTCGCAGATGCACGCGCGTCGCTCCTCTTCGGCCCGGCGTGCGCGGGGTCGTTCACGGTCATAGACGCCCACAAGGGCGAGGTGGCGGCCGAGGTGAGCAAGCCCGAAGGGGCCAGGCGTCTCGTCGCGCTCCGTCCCGGAGAGTACCTCGTTGCGCAGCAGCGGGAAGGCTCGTTCTTCTCGCAAAGGGTCGCTCTGGACGCCGGGGCCCGCGTCGAAGTCGATCCGGCGGCGATGCAGAAGGGCGACATGGTCGCGGCGCTCACCAAGGGAAACACAAGGCGGCGAAGCGGCTGGGAAGTGATGGCGGGCTACGGGATCACGAGCGGGCTCCTTTCGTCCATCGAAGCGGCGAGCCAAGGCATTGCCGGGGTGAGGACGAACCTCGGCCCCGTCTCGGTCCTTCCGAGGTTCTCGTACAGCCAGGCCAAGGTCGATGACGTGCGGCTCAACATGCACTACTTCATGCACATGTTCTCGCTCGAGTCGTACGTCGCGTGGCGGTTTGAGTTGCCGTTCCTGGACGTCCTTGCGGGGGCCAACGTGGGCGCGGGGTACAACCGACAGAAGTACGCCAACCAGACCGAGTACGCGGCGACAGCGTTCATATACGGCCCGGCGGCGGGGATCAACGTGCCGATCGGCGCGGGTTTTTCGGCGCAGACGTTCTTTGAGCTGGATTTCTACGTGCTCTACCTCGACAACAAACTCACGCAGACCAATTCGCTCAAGGGGACATTCGGAGTGGGGTATGAGTTCTGAGGAAGGCACGAGGCGCGAGGCGTGAGGCGCGTGGACGCGATGGTCAGAGGTCAGAGGTCAGAGGTCGGACGGGGTGAAGGGATCGGGGTGGGTGGCACGGACAAACGGCGTTTGTCCGTGTGGGATGAGGGACAAACGATGAAAGCGAAGAAGAACAACCGACTCTCGAGAAGCCTTCTTGGAAACCGTGTTGCGTGTTTCCTGCTCCTGCCTCTCGCCTTCTGCCTTTCGCCTTTCCTGATCGGTTGCGGCAGTCTTTCGGAATCAAGCATGTTGATGCCGGGGGCCGACGGAGGCGCCGGGGGAGGGGCCGATGCCGGCGGGGGGATGGGAGATGCCGGCAGTGGGGGAACCGACGCCGGCGCGGCATCGGACTCGGGGGGTGGAAACCAGGACAGCGGCACGCCGTACGACGCGGGGATGGGTGACGGCGGACCCGGTTCTGACGCGTCCCACGGCCCGGCGTGCCTCGACACATCGGACTGCGCCTGGGGCGAGGTCTGCCGGGGCGGGCACTGCGGAAAACCTTCGTGGGACGGAGGGACCGCGGCTGACGCCGGTTCAGGCGATGCGGGTGGGGCGCCGGACGCCGCGAGCGACGCCGGGGCGGCCGACGGCGGGACGGTGGCCGATGCCGGGACGAGTTGCCCAAACCGCTGTCCGGGTGCGATCGCGGGCCAGTCCGCCTGCGACGGTCCCGACGAATTCAGGACGTGCGAGCCCTCAGGCACGGATGGCTGTTATTCGTGGAGCGACCCGACCGGTTGCGGGAGTTCGGCCGGGTGTTCCGGCGGGACATGTGTTCTCTGCAACCCGGCGGCGGCGCAGGAGGCGGAGTCGTGCGACCCGGCCTCGAAACCCTGCGATTGCGGTCTCGAGTGCGCAACGCTTCCGTACCGTCCGGAGTCGCGGGCGTGCCACGTGCGTTGCGGCTACTTTGCCGCGTGCGCGCCGGCGCAGGAGTGCGCCGGGACAACAGCGGCCGACGAGGTGTGTGTGGGCGCCGCCGCGGGTGAAGGTCCGTTTTCGTGCACGGCTTACCCGGCAGGCGTTTCGCCCGAACCGGACGACCCGCCCGGCATCGCGAGTGTGCGCTTCTCGCTTTCGGGCAGGGACTACTCCTTCGCGTACTGCCTCGGTGACGTCGAGCACGTCGCGGGGCCCGAAGGGTCGGTCTGGACGGTGACGCTCGCGGACTACACCGAAGCGGCGGCAGGGATCGAATATCGATATGTGCTGGGGGTCGCCGGGTTCGAGCACATCGTCGGCGGTCATGCAATCTCGGCGATCGGTCCGGTCTGGGCCGACATCTACATGTTTGTGACCGGTGCGCAGGGGGTTGTGACGCGGGCCGTTTGGCTGGGATACGCGGTGGGCGGATCGGTGGCTCTTTTGCAGATCGGCGACGGCGCGACGCTTGCCACAAACGGCACGCTTGAACCCACCGTCCACTACGAGACGAGCGAGGTCATCTGCGACAACGCCGACCCCGATCCGGCAAGGCACTGCCCGGAGTAGGCTCGCAATCCACCCGAGACAGGACGGCATCAGCATCGATCCTTTTGCCCGGCCGAGGCGGTGCGTGGTACGTGTTTCGATGACGGCTGAACCCCTCATCCCTCCGCACGGCGGGTACCGGAGGCTGAAGAGCTTTCAGGTTGCCCAGCTCGCCTACGACGTGACCGTGCGGTTCTGCGGGCGGTACATCGACAAGCGCAGCCGGACGCACGATCAGATGACACAGGCGGCGCGCAGCGGCGTGCAGAACATCGCCGAAGGCAGCGAGGCGAGCGGGACGTCGAAGAAGATGGAGTTGAAACTGACGAACGTCGCCCGGGCGAGCCTCGAGGAACTTCGGCTGGACTACGAGGACTTCCTGCGCCACCGGGGGCTTCCGCTGTCGGTGCGGGAAGACCAGCGCCGCGCCGATCTGATCGCGCGGCGGTGCAAGACCGCCGACGAGGTGACGGCGTGGGTCAAGGAGATCCACGAGAAGGGTGGACAGGGTGGACACCATGGACATCGTGGACAATCGGGCAAGGGCCCAACCTACCCTGAGATCGCGGCGAACGCCGCGCTGACGCTGATCGCCGTGGCGTGCGCCCTGCTCGATCGCCAGGTCGCTTCGCAGGCGGCCGTCTTCGAGCGGGAGGGCGGATTCACCGAGCGTCTGCACAGGGTTCGGTCCGAAAGGCGCGCAGGCGGGGACCCGTCCACTCCGTCCACGAGGTCCACCTGCCCGGGCAAATGAAGCGTTGCGTAGACACTTGGGTGGTGTTTCGGTCATGATCGCCTTGCGGGAGGTCGCACATGAAAAACCTGTTCATGTTGGTGCCTGCGGCGGCGGCGGTTCTTGGGCTCGGGGCGTGCAGCGACAGCAGCACGGAAACCGGGCGGGCCGACGGAGGATTGCAGGATCGCGGGGCGACGGACGCCGGCGATCAGTCCGATGTGTCCGATCCGTCCGACGTGTCTTATCCGGGCGACGGAGGCCAGATGACCGAAGACGGGGGACCGGCCACCGGGGACGGAGGGAGCGACATTGGCCCGGAGGACGCGGGGACACCGGACACTGGTGCAGACGCGGGGACACCGGACGTAGGCACCGACGCGGGGATCCCTTACTTCTTCATCGCCATCCACAACGAGCCGTTTCACGGCATGCCCAACCAGCAGCAGCAACTTGCGGACAGCTACGGCATCCTCGAACAGATGATCGAGGCGGCCGACCAGAGGCACATCAAGCTCACGTTGATGTTCTCCGCGCAGTGGGCCGACTACATCATGGCCGACGCGGGACGCCAGGCCGATTTCGCGGTGTGGAAGGGAAAAGGGCACGAGGTCGCGGCGCACCACCACGGCGTCTTCCACGGGGGCTGGGACGGGTATTCGGGCTACCCCAAGGACGTCGCCCTGGCCCAGCGCGCCTGTCAGGGGAAATCCGAGGGGTACCTGGGCACCCTCGCCGACTACATCGGCAAGCTCAAACAGCTCAATCCCGACATCAAGGCGGGGTGCGCAAACGACGAGCAGGACAAGACCGAGATCCCCGACGAAATCGTCAACGACACGTGCTCAGGCTACTCGAACCACCAGGCCCCGGGGACGCAGGAGAGCGACGGCAACGCCCCCGCGAAGGGCAAAAACGAGTTCGTGCTCGCCGGCGAATACAAAGGGATCAAGCGCAACTGGCTCGCCCACTACCAGGCATACCAGAAAAGGCAGGATGCCGAGGCGGCGTTCTCTTCGATGGCTGCCGGACACGTGTACGGGGCGGTCTTTCACAGCAGCAGCCAAAACGCGGCCGAGTTCCACCCGTACCTCGAGTTCCTGCACGCAAAGGACCCGGCCGGCGCCAGAAGCCGGACGGTGTCCGAGGTCGTGGACCAGCAGCTCCTGCCCGAGCAGACACTCCCGGCCGAGTTCATCAACACCGGATTCGACGCCTGCGAGCGGCCGGACGGGGGGGTCCCCGACGGCGGCCAGCCGCCGCTTTGCACCGATGCCGGCGAGTGCCCGCCCAAAGCCGTCTGCTGTCCCGAGCCCCTGCCTTGCGCCGGGAAGTGCATGCCCGACTGCCGCGAGCCGGGCCAGCCGTGCCCGCCGCAGGTCCCGAACTGCGACACGTTGACTGGGCTTTGCGGACCGTGAGGGCAGGCGGTGTGCGGCAGGCGAGGGGTTCGGGGTGAAACGAAGAACGAAGCTCCTTTTCATCGTTTGGGCCATCCTTCTGGTGCCCGCGGCTGCCGTCGGCCCCTTCGTTATCTGGCTTGAATCCGACGCGGGCGGTGCCGCCGTCGCGCGTGGTGTGGTCGCCGGCAAGTCCTTCGTTCTCAAGCCTGCGGCAGCCCGTGAGAAGTGACCAAAAGATCCCCAGTTCGCCGGCCCAGGCGCCGGACGCCCGGATTGCCATGTGCAATGTTTTTGGCCTATCGGGGATTCTCTGCTAGATTTTGGCGGGGGGTGGTATGCCTATGCGGGCACTTCGGAAGGTCGCCAAGGTATTCGTTTTTGCGGCGGGCGGGCTCATGTTCGCCACGCTCGCCTTCCTTGTGTTCGTGTTCTTTTTCCTGCAGTCTGCCGCGGGGGGGCGGTTCGTCGGCCGCACCGTCCAGGGAATTCTCAAGGACAAACTCGGGATCGAGGCGAAGATCGGAGCGATCCGCGTCAATTTCTTTCGCACCGCCGTCACCCTCCTCGACCTGTCGCTCTCCGACGGGAAGAATCCGCCAATCGGCTCGATAGACATGGTGTATGTCGAACTCAGCCCCATTCACCTTCTCAGAAACAAGGTCGTCATCAAGGACGTCGTGGTCGAGCGGCCCGCCGGACACATCGTCATGAAAGACGGCGAGATCGTGAACCTCCCGAAGCTCCCTTCGGCCGAAAAAAAGAAGGAAGAACCGCCGCCGAAAGCGGGCCCCGGGATGGAAGTCGAGGTGATGTCGGCGTCCATTCGGAAGGGCCGGGCGAAGTTTGAAATACCCGGCCGGCTCGACGTGGATTTGCGGGGTTTCGAGTTGAGCGCAAAGCGCCAGCCGGGATTCTACGACATAACGCTCGAAACCGAGCCGTTTGCGGTGACCTCCGGGACCGAGGAGTTTCGCGACATCCGGGTTGCCCTGAAGGGCTGGCTTGCCGAGGACGGGGCGGACGTCAAGGATCTCGAGGTCTTGATTGGGAAGGAAGGGTTCGTGAAGGCAAAAGGGGCCGTGCGCGGTTTCGCCGCGCCGGCCGTGGACGCAGAGGTATCGCTGAGCCTCCCGCTCGAGCTCATGAAACGCACCGGGCTCGGGCTTCCGGACGCGTCGGGCCGCGTGACCCTTCAGGCCAAGGCCAAAGGCGCCATCCCGGCGGTCGAGGCATCGGGGTCGCTGACGGTCGAGAAGGGGCGGTTCGAGGAATTCAACATAGGCGACGTTGCGGGCCATTTCAGTTACGGCAAGAACCGCGCCGAGGTAAAAAACCTCACTGTCAAGAACCAGGGCGTCCACGTGGGGATCGACGCGGGGATCACGCTCGAAGGCGATTTCCCGGTCGAGGGCGAGGTCCAGATCGCACACCTCGAGGTGCACCGGCTTCTTGAGAACATCGGCGTCAAAGACCTGCCGCTGACGCTTACGGCCGCCGGGAAGGTCAAGCTGTCGGGGCAGGTCATGGGCGACCTCCGTTTTTTCATCCACCCCGATCTCCACATCACCGACCTTGCCGTGCTGAAGGAGTCGTGGCGCAGGAAGTCGGCCGGGCCTCCGACGTTCGCCCTCAAGGCCATGCGCTTTTCGGCTGATGCCGAGCTCACACCCAGGGGAATGACGCTGAGCCGCGGCAGAATCGGCATCGACGACTCGACCCTCGTGATCGACGGTTCACGGTTCATGTTCGACGCCAACGAGGGGATGTACCTCAAGGCGTCCTCGGAATCGTTCTCGCTCTCGTCCATCTCGCCGGTCGCGGGGATCAACATGGGCGGGACGGGGCCCATCAGCACCGAGGTAAAAGGCCCGTACCCCAGGCTCGAGATCGGCGCGGACGTGAGGTTCGCGGGCCTTCAGGTGATGGGCCTTTCGCCGGGTGACCTTGGCGCCTCGGTGCGCATCAAGGACAACAAACTCACCGCCACCGACGTCAATGGCCGGCGGGGGAAGTTCAAGTACACCGCCTCGGCCACGGTGGATTTCGGCAAGGCGGTGACGATAGCGGCGGATTTTGCGACACAGGACGCGCCTCTACAGGACATACTGGGCATCTTGAATCTCAAGGGCGTGGACCTCTCGCCGTTTGCCGGGACGGTCGCCGTCAATGCCCATGTCGAGGGGCCGCCCGACGCGCTGAGCGGCCGGGCCTCGCTGGCGGTCACGGGGATCAAGGCCATGGAACAGAAGATCGACAGGGTGGACCTTGCGGCGACACTTTCCGAGGGGGACGTCAAGGTCGACAAGCTCGTCGTGGCCCTAAACGGTGCGCGCGTGACGGCCGAAGGCACCATGTCGAAGAAGGGGTTCCTGAATTTTTCGGCCCGCACCGAAAAGCTCAAGCTCAGCCATATCGCGTACGCAAACGTAAAGGCGTTTCCCGTCGATTCGGCTGTCGAACTCAAGGCATCCGTGGGCGGGACGGTCGCGGCCCCCGCCATCGAGGCGCACGTGAGCATGACGGAAACCGTGCTCGGAAAGCAGACGCTCCCGCCGTCGTACATCGACGTCACGATGAAGGAGCAGGACGTGGCGGCGTCGCTCAACATGTTCGGCGGGACGCTGCTTGCGTCGGCCAAGGCCAACCTCAAGGGTCGCCAGCCGTTTTCGCTAAGCGCCGAGATCAAGAAACTGCCTTACGCCCGGCTCATCCCGGGCGGCGAGGCCATGAAGGGCACGTTGGAGGCCGACATCAATCTCGCCGGTCAGCTCACCGACCCGATGAACTCCGCGGGAGAGGTGAGACTTAAGGCCGTCGACTTCGGGATGTCGGACATGAAATTCGAGCTCAAGAAGCCCACGACGGTAACGCTCCGCAGCGGCGCCGTGACGATGGATCCCATTGTCATCGGCGGCGAGGGGATCGAACTTGTCGTGAGCAGCGGACAGGTGGCCCGGGGCATGGTCGATCTGGCGGCCGAGGCGACGGCCGATCTCGGTGTGCTCGACGCGCTCGCCAAGGATGCCGTCACCGCCGACGGGAAGGTCGTGGTGAAGGCCAATGTGTCGGGGAAACTCGACAAGCTCGACATAAGCGGCATGGTTTCGCTCGACGGCGGCAGGTTCAAAATCCATGCTGTTCCGCAGCATCCCGTGGAGGACGTTGTCCTTCAGGCGTCGGTGACACGCTCCAAGGTCCAGATTGATGAACTGCGGGCGAAGATGGCCGACGGCCAGATCCGGGGAAGCGGCGAGGTCGAGCTCGACAACTTCGCGCCCAAAACTTTCAGGCTCGGCGTGGACCTCCACGGGATGGCCCTGAAATTCCCAAAGGAGTTCCCGTCAAGGTTTTCGGGAAAGGTCACCGTCGAGGGCGACCCGTCGTCGATTCTCATAGGCGGGAACATCCACGTCGAGGAGGCGCGGTACACGGAGCCTCTCGACTGGAACAAGGTGCTCGCCAGTCTCAAAAAGAAGGGCGTCAAGGCCGCCCCGCAGTTCGACAAGGAAAAGGAGATCCTTCAGCTCGACCTCGGAGTCAAGGCCGATTCCAACATCATCATCAAAAACGACCTTTTGGATGCCGAGCTGAAGGCTGACATCCGGGTGACGGGATCGGCGCAGCGCATCGGGGTGGTCGGGACCGTTTCGACGATCAGGGCGAAGGCGCAGATCCTCTCTCACGAGTACGACGTGAAACGCGCGCTTGTTCAGCTCCGGGAACGTCACCGGATCGCCTACAACCTCGAGGTCCAGGCCGATACGTCGTGCCAGGACGCGACGACCGGCGCCGAGCACCCGATCCGCGTCGATATCTCGGGGGTCGACGGGGATTTCAAGATGAATTTCCGCGACAGCGGCTCGCCCGCGTACGACGAGGTCAAGATCTTCGGCTGTCTCGCCGAGATGAGCAAGATCGACATCAAGGACATGGTGCCGGTGTCAATCGCGCAACTCGACAAGTTCCGGGTCGGGACGGGATACTCGCAGTTGTCCAAGACCACGGTCCCGATGGTTCAGGTGGGCTGGAAACTGACGCCCTACATGCGGTTGGAATACGTGACGTCGGTGGTTGACTCGAACGATCAGAAGATCGATCTCGAATACAAGCTCAACCGCGTGACCACGCTCCGCGGTCGCTGGGGGCGCAACGCGCAGGTTCCCATGGGAGACATAGGAACGGACCTGCGCCTGCGGTGGGAGTACTGAAACACTTGAGGCATGCAGTCCACAGCGTCGGTTTCGTCATCGCGGCGATCTTCGTCGCGGCCGGCACGGCGTCTGCGCAGGAGGCGGGCGACCAGCAGGTCGTCGAGAAGGAGCTGCCGCCCATCGAAAGTTCGGTGCGGTTTGTGCCCCAGCCGGGCGACAAGATCATTGGCATCCAGGTCAGGGCGCCCGGAGGGATCAACGTCGCCGACGTCATCAAGCTCCTCGAGTTCAAAAAAGGTTCGCCGTTTTCGGTCTCGGCCGTGCGCAAGAGCATCAAGCTCCTCTATCAGACCGGGCTGTACCGCGAGGTCAAGGCGTTCGCCGTGCGGGCCAAGGGCGGCCCCATCGTGATCATCGAGCTAAAACCGCGGAAACGCATTGACGACATCGAAATCCGCGGCAACCCCACGATCTCGGATCTCGAGGTGCTTCGCGCCATGAAGGTGGATCGGCACGACGAGTTCGTCGCCGAGAACATATCCGACATGGAGTGGGCCATCCGGGAAATCCACAAAAAGGCGGGTTTCCACAACGCGAAGGTGTCGATCAGGGCGACCCAGGTCGGGGGGACCATCAAGTACCGTCTCTACGTGCAGATAACCGAAGGGCCTCCAGTGCGTATCGAGACAGTGAACTTCAGCGGGACGCCTCACTTCCCCGCCGAGATACTTCGCGGCGAGATTGACATCGGCGCGGGAGACCGGCTGGACCGCGCGAGATTGGACAGGGGGCTCCAGCGCCTGCGCGAGTTTTATCGGAAATACGGTTTTTGGTTCGCGAATGTCGAATATCTCAGGGACAAGAAAAGGGAACCCGCGATAGCCGTCGACGGCAAGACACACACCGCGGTCGTCCCGATAGCGGTGGAAAGCGGCGCGCGGACCGAGATCGAATTCAAAGGCAACCGCCGCGTGCCGGTGTCGGAGCTCCGTCAACTCGTGCGCCGGGCGATCGCGGGTCAGGACACGCCGGTCGAGCCGGATACGCTCGCAGGGAGGCTCAAGGACCACTACACGGGGCGGGGATTCATTGGGGTGAAGGTCACGCCGCAAAGGGTTGTCGACGAGGAAACCGGCGGGGCGGTCCTGACGTTCAAGATTCAGGAGGGGCCGCAGACATTGGTGCAGGACGTGCTGTTTGACGGGAACAAGGCTGTGTCGTCGGCGATGCTCAGGGAGGTCATGGATGGATTCGTTGCCGACTACCGCCCCGCCGAGTCCGTCTTCGACCGCGTCGAGAGCGCGGTCGCCGACAGCGGACTCGTCGAAAACCGACAGGGATACCGGAAGAAACCCCAGCACGGCCCTTCGTACGAAACCGACCCGGCCAAGGTGTTCGTGCAGGAAGTCTTCGAAAAGGCGTCGCAGGCGCTTGGCGATTACTACAAGAGCCAGGGATATCTCGGAAGCAACGTGTCCAAGGCCGACTTCCGTTTCGCAAAAGGCAATTCCCGGGTCACGGTGAAGTTCAAGGTGGAAGAGGGGCCGCGTACGTTCGTCAAGTCCGTCCAGTTCAAGGGGAACAAGGGCCTCTCGTCATTCTTCCTGATGTTCAAGGTGCGGGCGATTGTCAGCGGTCATGTCGACATGTCCAAGGTCGAGGAGGGCAGGCTCAAGATCCTCTCGATATACGCCGAAGAAGGTTACATCTACGCGAATGTCACCGAGGACCTCAAGTACAACAAGGACCGTACGCGCGCCGACGTTGTGTACCAGATCGACGAGGGGGTCCAGGTCCGCGTGGGGCGCGTCATCCTCCAGGGGAACGACACCACCGTCGAAGCCGTCATCATGGACAACGTCGAGCTCGAGCCGGGCGACCTGTACCGCCCGAGCCGCGCGACCGACAGTCAGGCCAACCTGCTCAGGCTCCAGATCCTCCAGGGGGCCTCCGTTCAGCTCTTCAGCCCCGACGAGATGGAGAAGGTCAAGGACCTCGGCGTGTTCGTCAAGGAGCGCGACCCGAGGGCGATAGAAGTGTCCATGGGGGTTTCGACGCAGGACGGTGTGCGAACGGCGTTCGAGTACGGGCACCTAAACCTCTTCGGTCGCGCGCTTGAGCTGTCGACGCGACTGAAGGTGGGGTATCAGGTGTTCGCGTACATGCCGGGCTACCTTGACGAGAGCTTTGCCGCCGGGTTCCAGAACCTCAAGTTCACCGACGCGCTTGCGCGCGAGGCCGGCGCGGGACTCAACCTTCCGAAGATCTACGGAATCCCGGTCCCGACGTCGGTGCGCTTCGACCTCGTGAACGAGCGCACAAACGAGCGCGTCTATTCGATGGACCGGATCGCCGCGACCCCCGGTATGGAGTTCAAGATCATCGAGCCGCTCACGGTCCTGCTTTCATACTCCGTGGAATACAAGTTCCTGACCCTTTCGGAGCTGCAGGTGCCCGAGGAGTCGCTTTCGTTCAGTGAGCAGCAGGCGCGCAAAACCGGGGCGGGGCTGCAGTGGCTGGGGTCCGCGCGCCCCACAATCGCCTTCGACTGGCGCGACGACAAGTTCAACCCCCACAAGGGGTTCATGGTGAGCGCCGGCGTCGAGTACACGCGCAACCTGGCGAAACCGAAGCTGGGCGAGGTCAATTTCATCAAAGTGAACGGCTTTGCATCCTTCTACATTCCGACGTCGCGAAAAACGACGCTTGCGCTCCTGGTCGGCGGGGGGGCCATCGAGACGCTTGCCGACAAGGCGCAGGCAACGGCCGACGCCCTCTTTTACATGGGTGGACGATCCACGCTGCGCGGATTCGGAGAGAAGGCGATGTTCGCCGCCGACGTGCCCGCAGACCAGAAACTCGGGGTCAAGACGGATGATCAGGGCAACGCGGTGACCGACGAAAACGGCCAGCCGGTGACCATTGTAGTTCCGTCTCCCGGAGGCAATGCCTATGTGTTGTACAGGGCCGAGTTCAGGTTCCCGCTGTCGGGCGGGTTCGAGGGAGGGCTGTTCGTCGACACGGGGAACCTCTGGATTGACCCCGACAACTTCAACCCGATTGAACTGCGGCCGTGCGCGGGCTTCGGGCTCCGGTACAAGACGCCCGTGGGCCCGCTCTCGCTCGACTTCGGAATCAACCTGCTCCCCGACGAGGCCGCGCAGGAGCCCGCCGGCGCCTGGTCGTTCTCGGTCGGCATGTTCTAGTTTTTGGTCCCCCAAAACGCCCCAAAAAACGCTTGCGCTCCCCTGATCTTCGTACTAGAAAAAGGCGCGTTTTGTCCGTTGGACAATTGGACATCCAGGACCGTCGATCCGGCATCATCAAGGAGGGACAGAATGGAAGGAAATCTCAAGAACCACTACCTGTGGGGCGCCGAGCACTTCTCCAAGGAGGCCCCCGGCATCCTCTACGACCTTCGCCCGATCAAGGGCCCGGGCGGCGAGGAGGCCAAGGGACTGCACGCCGCGTGGATCACGCTCAACAACCCCGCGCAGTACAATTCCTACACGACCCAGATGGTGAAGGGCGTCATCGCCGCCTTGCAGTCCGCCTCGTGCGACCACTCGGTCGTCGCGGTCATCATCACCGGGGCAGGCGACAAGGCGTTCTGCACGGGCGGAAACACGAAGGAATACGCCGAGTACTACTCGTTCCGCCCCGCCGAGTACGGCGAGTACATGGACCTCTTCAACGGCATGATCGACGCCATCCTGGGCTGCAAAAAGCCGGTCATCTGCCGTGCAAACGGGATGCGCGTGGGCGGCGGGCAGGAGGTGGGCGGGGCCTGCGACATCACCCTAAGCTCGGACCTTGCCATCTACGGCCAGGCGGGGCCGCGGCACGGCTCGGCCCCGGTGGGCGGCGCGACGGATTTCCTCCCGTGGTACATGAGTATCGAAGACGCGATGTGGTCGAGCATCTCGTGCGAGCAGTGGAGCGCCTACAAGATGGCGTTCAAGGGGATGATTTCAAAGGCCATACCGGTCATCAAGGACGGCGGCAAATGGGTCCGCAACCCCCTCGTTGTCACCGACCGGTTCGTTGACGACGGCGAGATCGTCTACGGCGAGTTCGTCAAGGGCGATTCGGCAAAGAAGGCCCGCGAATATCTCAAGACCGCCCCGACCGACTTCGAACTCCTCGACAAAGAGATAAACTCGCTCGTCTGGACGTTCACGAACCTCTTCCCCGGCTGTCTCATAAACACCGTCGAACAGGTGAGGCTCAAGAAGAAGTTCTTCTGGGACCAGGCCAAGGTCATCAACCGCCACTGGCTCGCGGCCAACATGTCAACCGAGGCGCCGCTCGGGTTCGGGGCATTCAACTCGCGGAAGGAAACCGGGAAAGACGTCATCGACTTCATCCTCTACCGCCAGCTCGTCGCGCAGGGCCACCCCGTCGACGCGGCGCTGGCCGAGAAGGTCATGCCCAAAAAGAAGTGAAGTAGGGACGCCCGGCTTGCTCCCCGGCCGCGCCTCCGCGGCGTTTTCGGACGCGATGTTCGGTGTGGGCGCCCATCCGGGCGCCCGGCGGGGCCCGAAAACGCCGCTACAGCGCAGCCGGGTCGCGTCCGGGCGTCACGGCACCATAACGGGTCTGACCTTGATCTCCCGCGCGTGGACGCGGGTGAAGACCTCGTTGATGCTGTCCAGGGGGAACCGCTCGATGAACGGTTTGACCTTCACTTTCCCCTCGGTCACCAGCTTGAGCGCGCCGGGGTAGTGGACCGGCAGGCAACCCCAGTTCCCGCGGGCGGTGGCGTGGAACGCCATCAGATTCGAGAGCCGGAGTTCGGGAGAGTCCATGGTGAAACCAACCACCGAAAGCGAGGCGCCGAAGGTCAGAAGGCCGAACGCCGTCTTCTGGCCTGCCGCCGTCCCCGACGTTTCGAAGAGCTTCCATTCGGTCGGCCGCTTCCCGCGCTCCTTCGCGAAGTTGCCAACGGCCTTGCGCAGCTCGTTGCCGGGATGGTTCTTCACGTTCAGGGTCAGGTCGACGTAGGGGGCAAGGGCGTCCAGCCGCGCCTGGTCCACGTCCACGGCGACGGTTGTGGCGCCCATGGCTTTGGCGATCTGCGCCCCGAAGCCGCCCACGCCGCCGACGCCCACGAAGATGGCTGTGTCCTCCGGGCCCAGGCCGGACTCTTTGATGGCCTGGTAGGGGGTGGTCAGGGCATCGGCCACGATTGAGATCTCGGCCAGGGTGGCACCGGACTGGCCCACGATCCCGTCGGCCGAGACGCCGGCTACCTCGCAGAGGCCGGCGGCCGGGACTACGACGTGGCTGGCGAACCCGCCGTGGATGTCGTTGCCCGGCATTTTTTGCGTCCGGCAGATGTTGCCGAGCCCGCGCTTGCAAAGGTCGCAGGCGCCGCAGGGCATGACGGCCGGGATGATGACCGCCTTCCCGAGCCAGTTCCCAGCGCCCTCACCCGCCGCCTCGACCACGCCGCTGATCTCGTGTCCGAGGGTGAGAGGCAGCGCAGATTTCGTCTTGACACCGTCGTAGAGGAAGCCCAGGTCCGTATGGCACACGCCGCAACCCGCCACCTTGACCAGCACCTCTCCGGGGCCGGGGGTCGGCAACGGAAACTCCGCCTTTTTCAAAGGTTGCCCCGCCGCGGTCATCTGCCACGCTGTCATGGACATGGTTGCCTCCTTGGCGTTCTCAAAAACGTTTTGCGGGCCCGAGACTAGACACGCCGCCGGGCAATGTCAAGGATAGCGTGACGCGCGGAAACCCGTTGCGAAAGTCCTTGCGCCCCCCCCTCCTTTATACTATGAAAAAGGCGTTTGCGATTTGGCTGTCCGCGGCCGGCATTTGACCTGCGCGCACGAAAGGGAGCGAACATGAACTACAGTGAAATCCTTTTTGAGAAAAAGGATGGCGTGTGTCGTCTGACGCTCAACAAACCGCCGCTCAACATCATTGGCCTCAAGATGATGGAGGAGATCCTCGATGCGGTCACGAAGGCCGGCACTGACCCGTCCGTCAGGGTGATCGTCGTCGCCGCCAACGGAAAGGCGTTTTCGGCGGGGATGGACATCCTTGACCATACGCCCGAACGCGCCCCGCTCATGATGGACGCGTTCAACCGGTTGTTCTTCGCAATCGAACGGCTGGATTGCGCCACGATGGCGGCTGTGGACGGGGCGGCGCTGGGCGGCGGGATGGAGCTTGTGATCGCCTGCGACATGGTGATCGCTTCGGAGCGCGCCAAGTTCGGCCAGCCCGAGGTGAAACTCGGGTTCTTCCCCCCCCTCGCGGCCGTGCTGCTCCCTTCGCTTGCCGGGCGGGGAGCGGCGCTCGAGATCATGCTTTCGGGCGAACCGGTTCCCGCCGCGCGTGCTCGCGAGCTTGGCATGGCAAACAGGGTCGTCCCCGTCGAGGGATTCGCGGGCGAGGTCGACAAGTTCGCGGCCGAGGTCGCCCGGCACAGCGGCGCCGTCATCAGGCTCTGCAAAAAGGCCGAACGCGCCGCGCGCGGGCGTCCATTTGGCGAGGCGCTCGACTCCGCGAAGGCCATCTTCCTGGACGAGCTGATGAAGTCCCAGGACACGCTCGAAGGCCTCAAGGCATACGCCGAGAAACGGGAGGCGCAGTGGCAGGACCGGTAGCCTTCACGTTCGGAATCGCGGGGGCAGGGGCGATCGGGTCGATGATTGCCGCCCATCTCGCAAAGGCCGGGGCGCCGGTGCTGGCCTATGACGTGAGAAAGGAACTTCTTGAAGCCATTGCGGCGCGGGGGATCCGCGTCACCGGGGCAAGCCCGGTCGAGGCGCGAATCACGGGCACCAGCGCAACGCTCGCCGGGCTGTCGGAGGCCGGGGCGAACGTCCTTCTCGTCTCGCTCAAGGCCCCGACGTTTCGGCGCGAGCTCTGCCGCGTGCTCTCGGGGGTCCGCGGCAACACCGATGTGGTCGTCGTCCAGAACGGTATTGACAACGAGGACATGCTCAAGGAAGGCGTGCCGGCCGAACGCATTTTCAGGATGGTCGTGAACTTCGCGGGCAACTACGTCTCGGATGGCGTCGTCAACATGACGTTTCACAATCCGCCCAGCTACATGGGCGCCCTGGCGCCCGGGGGAGAGGCCAGGGCGCGGGCGCTCGCTTCGGCGCTTTCGGCCGCGGGTCTTGCGACCGAGTTCACGCTCGGGATCAAGGCCAAGGAGTGGGCCAAGACGGTTTTGAACGCCGCGATGTCGCCGGTGTGCGGCGTGACCGGCCAGACGATGAAGCAGGCGTTCGACCTGCCGGAGACGCACGCGGTCACCGAGGCGCTCATGCGCGAGGGCATCGCGGTGGCCGAGGCCCTGGGATACGGCATGGGCGAGGGGTTCTTCGAACACGGCATGGCCTATCTATCTCGGGCCGGGAACCATAAACCCTCGCTCCTCGTGGACATCGAGGCGGGCGTGGAAACCGAAATCGATTTTTTAAACGGCGCGATAGTCCGGCGGGCGGCCGAGGCCGGCGTCCCGGTGCCGTACAACGCGGCGCTCACGGCGCTGGTGAAAGGAAAGGAACAGGCCGGCAGGTAGGCGGCCGCGAGTATTTGAAAGAACGCCCCGAACGAGGACAGGGATCTTGATGGCGGCGCAGTCACATACGGGACACCAGAGGAACAGGCGGAAAGCAGTAGGCAGCAGGGAAGGTCGCGTATTTAAGCGGAGCACGCATGAGGTTTTCGGAAACAGGGTTCAATCTTGAAATCGATCTCTCCACCGGAAACGTCGAGAGGGTCGAGACCGACCCGGGATTGACCGAGCTTCACCTGGGGGGGCTGGGCACCAACGCCAGGCTCCTGTGGGACAGGGTCCCGCCTGATGTCGAACCCTTTTCTCCGGACAACCTCTTGATATTGTCCGCCGGTCTCCTTGTGGGCACGCACGCTCCGGGCGCGAATCGCACCATCGTGTCCACGATCTCTCCGCAGACGCTGTTCATGGCGTATTCGATGATGGGCGGGTTCTTTGCGCCGGAACTCAAGCACGCCGGCTACGACAAGGTGATCATCCGCGGCAAGTCCCCGAAGCTCACCTACCTGTGGATCAACAACGACAAGGTTGAGATACGCGACGCCTCCCATCTGCGCGGCAAGGGCGCGTGCGAGACCGCGGAGCTCATCCGGCGGGAGCTTGGGGAGCCCAAGGCCCAGGTGGCGGCCATCGGCATGGCCGGCGAAAACCGGGTCTTTTTCGCGTCCATAGAGCACGGCAGGTCCAGCGCCAGCCGGCTCGGCATCGGCGCCGTCATGGGCGACAAGGGCCTCAAGGCGATAGCCGTTCGCGGGACCAAGGACATCAACATCGCCCGCCCGGCCGAGTTCATGGAGTTCTGCAACGGTGTACTGAAGTACATCGAGGTCCGGGACAAGAAACCGGTCCCGGGGGTGATGCCCATCCTGGCCGGTCTCGGCTCGCCGCAGGAGATGAAGCTCATTGACGAGGAATGGCACACCACCAACTTCATGTGGGGAAACTCCCGCACCCGCAGAAGAGACTTCTGGACCAAGGAGATCGAAGAGAAGTGGAGGGGGACGCAGGAGAGCGTGCGGAAACGCCTGATAAGCTGCCACAACTGTCCGATGAAGTGCGGCGCGACGATCTCCGCCCCGGGCGTCTCGACTTACATGATGAAGTGCTTCTCGAAGCTCACCTACACCATGGCCGCCTATTCGGACCTGGATTTCGGTTTCAGGATAGCGCAGCGCGCCACGGAGTATGGGGTGGACGCCTACTCGGCCCCGCAGGTCATGGCCTTCGGCCTCGAACTCCGTGAGGCGGGCATTCTTTCAGAACAGGACATGGAAGGGATGCCGTCCGACAACGAGGGGAAGTTCTACTGGCTGCTCGACAGGATCGTCCGCCGGGAAGGAATCGGAGACGTTCTGGCCGACGGGACCTACTGGGCGGCCAAAAGGATCGGCAAGGGCGCGGATGCCTACGCGCACAACAACATCAAAAAGCACGAGCAACTCCCGCTCAAGCTGGGGATGCTCAACCCTGTCTACTTCCTCATGTACAGCACGGGGGAGAAATCGAACATAACCCAGATCGAAGGGCAGTTCCCCCAGGCGCCTTTTGCCACGAAGGAGGAGCGGGAGGATTTCGTCAAGGACTGGATCCACGTCCCCCACGAAAGATTCAAACAGTATCTGCTCGACTGGGAATTCCGGGGCGAGCGGTCGAACCCTTACTACCCCACGGTCGAGATGTCGTGCGAGATCGTCGACTGGCAGGAGATGATGCACTACATAGACGACGCCCTCGGGATGTGCGCCGGCCTTTCGTCGTTCCCCTTAAAACCCCCCTATCACGTCCACAACTACCCGCAGATCATCTCAGCGGCCGCGGGGATTGACATCGACGAGGCCGCCCTGACGAAGATAACGAGGAGAAACAGGACACTCGTCCGGGCGGTCAACAACCGGAGGGGCTTGACCAGAGACGACGAGCGGCCCCCGGAGGACCACTGGAAGAAGAGATTCCCCGAGCTCGAGGCAAAGCTATTGGACGAGTATTACAAGTTCAAGGGGTGGAACAAACGGGGTATCCCGACCAGGGAATCGCTTTGCGGGCTGGGACTCGACGACGTTGCCGAAGACCTGGCGAAAAGAGGCATGCTGACACCCGAAGAGGGAGTCCCTCCCCCGCAGGGTTCGGTGGGATAGGCGAAGGAAAAGGGCGGAGCGCCGGAACATGAAGGCAGAGAAGAAGAAGCGTATTGTCAAGACCATTCGGGTGGACGTGGACAAGTGCAACGGCTGCCGGGCGTGCGAGGTGGTCTGTTCGGCCTTCCACGCCTCGCCCAAATACAGCAGCAACAACCCCGAGAGGTCCCGCATCAGGGTGATCCACGAGCCGCTCCGCGACATCTACGTCCCCGTCTATGCCGGCGAGTACTCCGCGGCCGAATGCGCCGGAAGGGACAAGTACACGATTGACGGGAAGGACTACGACGAGTGCGCTTTCTGCCGGGCTTCCTGCCCGTCAAGGCCGCTTTTTACGGAGCCTGATTCGGGGCTCCCCTTGAAGTGCGACGTGTGCGAGTCCGACCCGCCGCTTGACGAGCCGATGTGCGTGCAGTGGTGCCTGAATGACGCCCTCGTGTACGAGGAACGGGAGGAGGAGGTCGAGGAGGAGGCGGCTACTCGGGAGGAACTCGAGACAGGGCTCGAATCGCTGGCGAACAAGTACGGAATGCAAAAGATGCTGGATACCGTCGCAAGGATCTCAAAGAAGGGCTAGGCAGTGGAGACGGTCGCCCCATTCGCAGAGACAATAGACGAGATCAAGGAGGCCGGCGGAGAGGTCTACAAGCTTTGCTACCAGTGCGGGAAGTGCGATGTCGTTTGCCCGTGGAACAGGGTCAGGGATTTCAGCATCCGCAGGGTCATTCGGGAGGCCTGCTTCGGCCTGACCGAGATCGAGCGCGAGGAGATCTGGCGCTGCACGACCTGCGGAACCTGTCCGAAGCAGTGCCCCCGGGGGGTGGACCAGATAGCGCTGGGCGTTTCGCTGCGCAGGGTCGCCTCGAAGTACGATGTCTTTCCCGGTACCGCCCGGTCCGCACGGGGCGTCAGGGCCAGCCTTCGCAGCGAAGGCAATCCTCTCAACGAAGACCGGAAAAAACGGGCGGATTGGGCGAAGGGCCTCCCGGTGGCGCCGTTTGCCGAGGGGATGGAGGCCCTCTATTTCGTCGGCTGCTACCTGAGCTATGACCCGAGACTCAAAAAGGTCGCCGCCGCCACGGCTGATATTCTCAACAGGGCGGGTGTGAACTTCGGGATTCTCGGCGAGAAGGAGAGTTGCTGTGGAGAGAGCATCCGCAAGACCGGCGGAGAGGACATCTTCAAGGCGCTCGCCCGGGAGAACATCAAGAGCTTCATCGAGCACGGGGTCAAAAAGATCATCGTGTCCTCCCCCCACTGCTACCACACCTTCAAGAACGAGTACCCGGAGTTCATGGTGCACTTCGAGATCGTCCACATCACCCAGTTCCTTGCGGATCTGTTGAGGAGCGGAAGGCTTGAGGTCAAAAGGGAATACGGGACGAAAGTGACCTGGCACGACCCGTGCTACCTCGGGCGGCACAACGGGATATTCGACGAGCCACGGGAGGTCCTGGGCGCCATTCCCGGGCTCGATCTCGTCGAGATGGCCGACTCGCGGGCGGACAGCCTGTGCTGCGGGGGCGGGGGTGGCCGGGTCTGGATGGATACGCCCAAGGGCGAGAGGTTCTCCGATCTCAGGCTCGAGCAGGCCGCGGAGGCCGGCGCCGAGGTGCTGGCGACCTCCTGCCCGTACTGCATCACCATGCTCGAATCGAGCCTGCCGGGCGGCGGGGATGAGGATTCGATCAAAGTGCGTGACATCACCGAGATCGTAAGGGAAGTGATTTGAGAGCAGTTTTGCCACAGAGTACACAGAGAACACAGAGATGAAAACAAGTTCGAAGAAGACGCTGCGTTTCTCTGTGCGCTCTGTGACCTCTGTGGCAGGAAATCGTTGCGAAGCGGCTCTGCGTTTTGGTCTCTGTGCTCAATGGCGACTGGTATCCGGTTGTAGGACGTGACGGTGGAATCGGGCAACAAAAACCGCGGCGACGTCATGGTCGTCGGCGGGGGAATCAGCGGCATCCAGGCGGCCCTCGATCTGGCCACGGCGGGGTTCCGGGTCTACCTTGTCGAAAAGTCGCCGACCATCGGCGGCAAGATGGCCCAGCTCGACAAGACCTTCCCGACCAACGACTGCTCCATGTGCATCGAGTCCCCCAAGTTCATCGAGTGCGACCGGCACCCGAACATCGAGATCCTCACCTACACCGAGGTCGAAAGGGTCGAGGGCGAGGCCGGGGACTTCAGGGTGACGCTTCGCAAGAAGCCGAGATACATCCTTGAGGAAAAATGCAGCGGCTGCACGACCTGCGTCGGATACTGCCCGGTCCAGGTCCCGGACCCGTTCAACCAGGAGCTGTCGCGGAACAAGGCCGTCCACATCTACTTCGCCCAGGCGATTCCGCTCGTCCCCTACATCGATGAAACCTGCCTATACCTCAAAGAAAAGAAATGCCGGATCTGCACCGCGGTGTGTGAAAAGAACGCCATAGATTTCAATCAGACGGCGGAGAAGGTCGAAGTCAACGTGGGGGCGATCGTCCTGTCGCCGGGCTACGGCGCATTCGACCCGGGACCGAGGGGCGACTACGGCTATGGGAAGATGCAGAACGTGGTCACCAGCCTCGATTTCGAGCGGCTGCTCTGCGCCACCGGGCCGCACGAAGGCGAGGTGCTGCGCCCTTCCGACAAGAAGCACCCGCACAGGATCGCCTGGATCCACTGCGTCGGTTCCAGACAGGTCATCCCGGGCGGCAAAAGCTACTGCTCGGCGGTCTGCTGCACCTACATTCAGAAGCAGGTGATCCTGGCCAAGGACCATGACGCCGGGGCCGAGTGCGCGATATTCCACAACGACATCCGCTCGTACGGCAAGGACTTCGAGCGGTTCTACCAGAGGGCGGGCAACCTTCCGGGCGTCCGGTTCATCAGGAGCTACGTGTCGGTCGGAAGGGAGATCCCGGGGACGAAAAACGTGACGATACGGTATGCCACCGACCGGGACGGCGTGAAGGAGGAGGAGTTCGATCTGGTGGTGCTGGGTGTCGGACTCAACCCTCCCGCCGACGTGAAAGGGCTTTCGGGTACGTTCGGCATCGAGCTCAACGCCCACGGTTTCTGCAAGACCAATCCCCAAAACCCTATGCAGACGAGCCGCGCGGGCGTCTTCGTCAGCGGGGCCTTCCAGGGGCCCATGGACATCCCGGAATCGGTCGTGACCGCGAGCGGCGCCGGCTCACAGTGCGGCGAGCTTCTCGCCCCGCGCAGGGGAGAACTCGCGAGGGAGCGGGTGTACCCGGCCGAGAGGGACGTCTCGGGGGAGGAGCCCAGGGTCGGCGTCTACGTGTGCCACTGCGGGGCCAACATCGGAAGGGTGGTCGATGTCCCTTCGACGGTCGAGTACTCCAGGACCCTTCCCAACGTCGTCCACGCCGAAGAAAGCCTCTTCATATGCTCCACCGATGCCGCGGAGAAACTGGCGACATCGATCAAGGAGAAGGGCCTCAATCGCGTCGTCGTCGCGGCCTGCACGCCCCGCACGCACGAGCCGCTGTTTCGGGACACGCTGCGCGAAGCGGGGTTGAACCAGTACTTTTTTGACATGGCGAACATCAGGGAGCACTGCTCATGGGTCCACTCAAGGGAAAAGGAGAAGGCCAGCCAGAAGGCGAAAGATATCGTGCGGATGTCGGTGGCGCGCGCCTGCCACCTTGAGCCCCTGCAGGAGTTCAAGCTGCCCGTCAACAAGAAGGCGCTGGTGGTCGGCGGGGGTCTGGCCGGCATGACCTGCGCGTTGAGCATCGCCAACCAGGGACACGAGGTGTACCTCGTCGAGAAGGAGGCGGAGCTGGGGGGGACGGCGCGGAGAATCCACTACACCCTCGAAGGGCTCGACGTGCAGGCGCTGGTCAAGGACACGGCGCGCAAGGTCTACGAGCACCCCCTGATTCTTGTCCACACCGGCGCGACCATCACGGAGGCGGCAGGATACGTCGGGAATTTCGAGACGAGGGTGAGGACCCGGGGAAGGGTCGTCGCGATCAAACATGGAGCGACGGTCATTGCCACCGGCGCCGACGAGCACAAACCCGCCGAATACCTCTACGGAGAAGACGACAGGGTGATGACCCAGCTCGAGCTCGAGCAGAAAATCGCGCAAGGCGACTCTCTGCTGCTCGGTGCGCGGAACATCGTGATGATCCAGTGCGTCGGCTGCCGGCAGGAAGACAGGAACTACTGCGCCAGGATATGCTGCAGCCACGCGGTCAAGAACGCGCTCAAGCTCAAGGAGAAGAACCCCAAAACGGGCGTCCACATCCTTTTCCGGGACATGCGGACCTACGGGTTTTCGGAGGATTTCTACCGCGAGGCGGCCGACAAGGACGTCAAGTTCATCCGCTACGAACCGGACGACAAACCGCAGGTTGAGACCGCCGTCGAGGAGGGCAGGCCCGTCCTCCGCGTGACGGTGCCCGATTTCATCCTGGGCAAAAAACTCGCCCTGGATGCCGACCTCCTTGCCCTTTCCGTCGCGATTGTCCCTTCGGCCGGAAGCCGGGAGGTCGCCCGGCTTTTCAAGGTGACCACGAACCCGGACGGCTTCTTCCAGGAGGCCCACGTCAAGCTCCGCCCGGTGGATTTCGCGGCGGACGGCGTGTTCCTGTGCGGGACGGCCCACTACCCGAAACACATCACCGAGGCGTTGGGCCAGGCGTACGGGGCCGCCGGCCGCGTCCTGACCCTCCTCTCGCAGGATACCGTCACGGCCACGGGCTCCGTCTGCGCCGTGAACGAGAGCGACTGCGTATCGTGCGGGGCGTGCATCAAGGCATGTGCGTACGGAGCAATTGAGTTCGTGGAGACGCCGCAGGGGAAAAAGGCCCGTGTCAATCCCGTCTTGTGCAAGGGCGACGGCCTCTGCAACATGAAGTGCGCGACGGGGGCGATTGCCCTCAAACACTACACCGACGACGAGATTCTGGGCCAGATAGACGCGGCGTTCCCGGAAACCTCGATTCCCGGCACTGGAGGCGGGAAAGAATGAGCGCGGGCGCGGAATTCGTACCGAAGATCGTGGGAATCATCTGCAACTGGTGCTGCTACGGCGGCGCCGATCTGTGCGGTGTCTCCCGTTTTCAGTATCCGCCGTTCATCCGGCTCATCAGGGTGATGTGCTCCGGAAGGATCGACCCGGGGCATGCCTTCCGTGCCTTTTCGAAAGGCATGGACGGGGTGTTCATCGGCGGATGCCACTTGAACGACTGCCACTACGTCACCAACGGCAACTACGACGCGCTGGGCATGGTGAAGACCTGCAAAAAGGTCATGGAGCGCGCCGGCCTCAACCCCGAGAGGCTCAGGCTCGAATGGGTGTCGGCGGGCGAGGGGATTCGCTTTGCGAACATCATGAACGAATACGGCGCCAGGATGCAGAAGCTCGGGCCGTTGGGAAAGGCCGAGGGCCTCTGCGCGAAGGACCTTAGGTACAGGCTTCAGGCGGCGACGGCGATCGTCCCGTACATGAGGCTCGTGCTCTCCGAAAAGCTCAAGGCGCCCGTGCACCTGCGCTCCTCGGGGGATCCCGATCAGGCGCATGAGAAGTTCTACGACAGCGGGGAGTTCAACCGGCTGTTTGACGAGACGATCGGCGAAAAACTGGCGACCAGCCGGATTGTGCTCCTGCTTCGCGAGAGGCCGCAATCGGCGGGCGAGATCTCGGAAAGATTGGGCTTGAGCGCGGCCGAGGTGTCGAAACACCTCAAGACCTCGTCGCGGCAGGGCCTGGTCCGGTACGACACGGGCCTCCGGCGCTACCTGCCTGCCGACGCCCCCTCTTGAGGCAAGAGGGGGGAGAGGGGGAATTACTGACCGAGAAGGACATACGGGAATAGGGCATGGACATCAAAGGGATCGACAAGATCATCGAGAAACACGGCGGCGTTGCTGGCCTGCTCATCCAGGTGCTTCTCGAGATCCAGGGCGAGAATCACTGGCTCCCGAAAGAGGCGCTCGAGAGGGTGAGCGAAAGGCTTCGGGTCCCGATGAGCCGGATCCAGCACATCGCCACCTTCTACAAGGCGTTCAGTCTGGTCCCCAAGGGCCGCCACGAGGTGCACGTCTGCACGGGAACCTCCTGTCACGTCCGCGGCGCAAGCCGCATACTCGATGCTGTGAAGGACCACACCGGAATCGAACCGGGCGAGACGGACGTGGATTCGAAGTTCAGCGTTGAAACCGTCAACTGTCTCGGTTGCTGCGCGCTCGGCCCGTTGTTGGTGGTGAACGGGAAGACCCACGGCAGGCTCTCTCCGGCTGAAGCGTCGGAGGTCATGAAGAAATATGGGTAGGTCGCGAACATGGCACGCCTGAACTCGCCCGAAGACCTTGAAAAGCTCCGCCAAGAGGTGTTGTCCCGGAACGACCCCAAGAGGCCCTGCATTTCGATCTGTGCGGGTACAGGTTGCATCGCCTGCGGCGCGGCCGGGGTTGTCTCGGCCTTCGAAGAGGACCTCCGGCGGCAGGGGCTTGGGGACAAGGCTGACGTCAAGCGCACCGGCTGCCACGGATTCTGCGAACAGGGTCCGGCGGTCGTCGTCCATCCCGACGGCGTGTTCTATGCCCGGGTGAAACCCGAAGACGTCCCCGAGATCGTCTCAAGGACCATCAAAGAGAAGAAGGTCGTGGAACGCCTGCTCTACGTTGATCCGGCGACGGGGCAAAGGGTCGTCCACGAATCGGAAATCCAGTTTTTTGAAAAACAGAAGAGGCTTGTTCTTGGTTCCAATTCGAGGATCGACCCCGGGAGCATCGAGGACTACCTCGCCGTCGGCGGCTATTCGGCCCTCGTCAAGGTCCTTCGCACGATGTCGCCGGAGAAGGTGATCTCGGACATCAAGGAATCCGGCCTGCGGGGGCGGAGCGGGAGCGGCTTCCCGGCCGGCAGGAAATGGGAGGCCTGCCGAAACGCCGAAGGCGAGACCAAGTACGTCATTTGCAACTGTCACGAGGGCGACCCGGGCGCATTCGTCGACAGGATGATGATGGAGGCGAATCCCCATCTCGTCCTGGAGGGGATGATCATCGGCGCCTATTCGATGGCAGCGCACGACGGCTACATCTTCGTCGGGGGTGAGTTTCCCCTGACTGTGGAAAACGTCGGCATTGCCATCCGGCAGGCCGAGGAGCACGGCCTTCTGGGCCAAAACATCCTTGGTTCGGGTTTTGACTTTACCGTGAGGTTGAGCATAGACGGCGGCAGCTACGTCTGCGGCGAGTCAACGGCGTTGATGGCCTCGATGGACGGCCGGGTCGGCGAACCCATCAGGAAGTATGATCACGCCACGGAGAGGGGGCTGCGGGCCAGGCCGACGGTTTTGAACAACCTCCAGACGTGGGCCAATGTCCCGCTGATCATCAACCAGGGCGTCGAGAGATACCGGAGCATCGGCACCTCCGGCAGCAAGGGGACGAAGGTCTTCTCGCTCACAGGCGCCGTTGTCAACACCGGCATGGTCGAGGTTCCGATGGGCGCGACCCTAAAAGAGATTGTCTTTGACATCGGCGGCGGCGTCCGGGGAGGGGGGAAGTTCAAGGCCCTCCAGGTTGGCGGGCCGCTGGGAGGGTTCGTCCCCGAAAACCAGCTCAATCTCAAGGTCGATTTCGACGAACTTGGCAAGGCCGGTCTGTCCATGGGTCCCAGCCTGGTAGTGATGGACGAAAACGCGTGCATTGTGGACACGGTCAAATATTTTGTCACTTTCCTCTCGGATGAATCGTGCGGGAAGTGCACCCCGTGCCGCGAGGTGTTCAGGCAGATCCTCAAGGTTCTCAACAGGATCAGCGGGGGAAGGGGACGGGAAGGCGATATCGAGCTTCTCAAGGAGTTGTCCGACGTTCAGCGGGACGCGACGCTATGTGCGCTGGGGCAGGGCGCCCCGAGCCCGATTGACTCCGCGCTTGCCCACTTCCGCGATGAATTCGAAGCACACATCGGGGAAAAGCGTTGTCCCGCCGGCGTCTGCAGGGGCCTGTCCGCGGCCGGACCCAGGTAAAGGGGAACACGATGGGAATCGTAACCCTGACAATAGACAACAGGGAGGTCAAGGCCGAGGAGGGGATGACCGTCCTTGAGGCGGCGAGAGGCGCCGGCATTGAGATCCCGACGCTTTGCTGGCACGAGAAGCTCAAGCCGTACACAGTCTGCCGGATCTGCGTGGTGGACGTGGATGCCCGGGGTTGGACAAGCCTGGACACCGCCTGCTCGCGACCCGTCAAAGAAGGCCTGGTCGTGAGGACCAGGTCCGCGAAGATAGACAGGATCAGGAAGACCATCCTGGAGCTTCTGCTGGCCCATGCCCCGGATTCCCCGAAACTCCGGGAATATGCGAGCGAATACGGGGCGGACAGGGACCGTTTTGAGAAAGACCCGTCGTTCTGTATTGACTGCGGCCTGTGCGTCAGGTACTGCGCCGAGGTCAAAAAGAAAAACGCCGTGGGTTTCGTCGACAGGGGGATCCGCAGGGAGATCTGTTTCGTGCCCGAGGTTGCCCTGCGGGAGTGCAACGGGTGCAAGGAGTGCTTCCCGCTTTGCCCGACTTCGTACCTCCAGGCCGCGTTCGTCCTGGTCCAGGCCCTGACGGCTCCGGCTCAACCCGAGAAACCGTAGCGTCGGCGGGCTTCCGCCTTGCACCATCCCGTCGGCTCGCCTATACTGCATCCAGAGGCAAAAACGCCGAAAGAGCGCCTATCGAACAGCCCACCAGCGGGGTGACGACGTGCCGGATGCAACCCGACGACTGAGACTCGTTTCCGCTTCCCTCGCCATCAAGCCTGCTCTTCGCGACAGGGGCGTTCGCGCAGGAACCGCCCAAGCCTGCCCCCGAAAAGAAACCCGAGGCCAAACCGCGCGCTCTCCCGACGCTTCTGGTCTTCGACCTTGTCGCCGAAAAAGGCGTGGACGCCGGGCACATGGGCGTTTTGACCGAGCTTGTCATCGACAAGGTGACAAGGACCCAGCGATATCAGGTCGTCGGGCAGAAGGACCTCGACAAGATGCTCTTCTGGGAACAGAACAAGCAACTCAAGGGCTGCACCGACACCGCGTGCCTCGTGCAAATCGCCGGCGCGATGGGCGCGCAGTACTACGTCGAAGGCTCGATCGGCGGGCTGGGCGACGAGTACATCATCACCCTCAAACTCATCGACGCGCAGAGCGTGAAGGTCCTCGAACGCTCAACCGAAAAGTTAAGCCGCGACGAGAAGGCGCTCTCGCGCGGGATGGAAAAGGTCGCGGACATCATTCTCGGAAACAAGCCCGCTGACGACTCGCCTCCCGGTGCTCGTGTAGGGGCGCCTGAAGCGAAGCGGAGTGCGCCCGTTGCGACCGCCGCGGTCGTGCCTGGCCCCGGGGCATTCGACAAGAAGCTCTGGGGACAGGTTGGAGTTTACTCGGGCGTAGGTTTCGCGGCCTTGGGCGGGATCTTTGCGGCGCTCGCCAAGAAGACCGGCGACGACTACAAAGCCGCGGGGAGCCAGGCCGAAATGGACGACCTCGCGTCGAAAAACGGACTGTACAACACGATGTCGCTTTCGGGCTTTGTTGCGGGCGGGGTTCTCGCGGCGACCGGCGGCGTCCTTTGGTACATAGGGGGCACGGAAAAACCGGCCGCGGCGCTCATGATTGTCCCCGCGGTCACTCCGGGGAACGTCTCGCTCGAAGTGGGAGGTGCGTGGTGAAACAGATCACCTCCGTCGCATCAACCTTCACCTTTTTGGCCTCCGCCGGCATTCTCATCGCGTCGTGCTTTCCCCTGCCCGATGTCGGGCAGGAGGGCGAAGCGTGCAACGAAAAAGGGTTTTGCCGCAAAGGGTTCGTCTGTTCTCCCCAAAGGGTCTGCGTGAAACCCACCGACCTTCCGCAGGTGGATGCCGGCACCGGGGCCGACGGCAGTTCGCAAGCCGACGCGGGCATTGACGCTGCGTCGAGTGGCGACGCCGGCGCAGATGCCGCTTTTTTCGACGGTTCCGGTGACGCGTCCGATGCGTCCGACTTGCCGGACGTGTCCGACGCAGGCGCCGACGCGGCCTCGGACGGCGGCGACCCGTGCCTCACGTCCAACCCGTGCGAGATCGCGCCCCAGCCCGAATGTATTGACGCCAACACCGTCCGCACGTACCAGGCCTCCGGCACGTGTCAAAACGGCGAGTGCATCAACCGCCCCTACGACGACACCACATGCACCTTCGGATGCGCCGCCGGCAAATGCAACCCCGACCCCGGCCAGGACGGAGGGACCGACACGGGCGGGCCGGAAGATGCCGGTTCGAACGACGCCTCCGACGACGCGGCAGATCTTCCCGACACGTCAGACTCTAGTTTCGCCATTTCAGTGCTGAAAAGTTGACAAACACGGCTACCCGGCGTCTTTGAGACGCCAACCCTTTTGCCCAAAGGTGGTAGCCATGCTTGAAGGCATTCTACGCGACCTCCTGGAGCTTACGCAA
>JACRCP010000276.1 GCA_016218965.1 Deltaproteobacteria bacterium
CCGTCCCACGGAAGACCACCAGAACCGATCGACCGGCTTGCCGTCCACGTCGCATGCCCATCTTATGGCACAAAACGCCCCGCGGCGCCAGTCCCTTCTCTATCCCTTCAATATCTCCGGGCCTTCACGACTTTGCCGGTGGCCTGGCGATCGGCGATCTGAAGACGTCGATGACAGTCTGAATAAGAACTTCAGATCATAAGGTTGCGTTTCAGGGGCGATACGCTGACCCCGCAGATCCAAACGGTCGAAGCCGCCGGACGGCATCGAAATCCTCCCCGCCGCCGAGTTCGTCTCGCGCCTGTGGAACCGCGAACTGTTCCGCGGGTAGAATCGCCTCCCGCGCGGGAGCGGCAAAGGAAAAATGGTCGGGGCGAGTGGATTTGAACCACCGACCTCCTGCGCCCAAGGCAGGCGCGCTGAACCAGGCTGCGCTACGCCCCGATTGGAGGCCCGAAGGATAAGGCAAGTGCGGTGGGATTTCAAGTCCGGTACGACGCGTTGATCGCAATGTAGTCTTTGGTGAAGTCGCAGGTCCAGACGGTCGCGCTGGCGGCGCCGCGGTGGATGTTCACGTCCAGCCTCACCTCGGGCTTCATGAGCGCGCGGGCGACGGTCTTTTCGTCGGCGCGGGCGTCCTCGCCGCGGCGGCAGACCCTTATGCCGTTGATTTCGACGTCGAGGCGCGCCGGGTCGAACTTGACGCCCGCGTAACCGGCGGCGCAGGCGATCCGGCCCCAGTTCGGGTCGGCCCCGGCGACGGCGGTCTTGACGAGGGGAGAGTTGGCGATCGCTCGCGCCATCCGGTCGGCGTCCGCCTCGGTCGGGGCGCCCGAGACGTTGATCTCGACGAGCTTTCTTGCGCCCTCGCCGTCGCGGGCTATCTGGCGGGCGAGCGAGACGCAGACCTTCGTCAGCCCGTCCACGAAATGCGCGCAGGCCGGGCCCCGATTCACGATGGGCCTTGACCCCGACGCGCCGTTTGCGAGCAGGAACACCGAGTCGTTCGTGGACGTGTCGCCGTCCACGGTCACACGGTTGAACGAGACCGCAGCCGCCTCGCGCAGCGCGGTCTTGAGGAGCGCCGGCGTCACGGCGGCGTCCGTCGTGATGAACGCGAGCATCGTCGCGAGCCGCGGGTGGATCATCCCCGAGCCCTTCGCGGCGCCGGCGATCGTGACGGCCTTTCCTTCGCGCTCCGAACGGAAGGCGCAGACCTTCCGTCGCGTGTCGGTCGTGAGGATCGCCAGCGAGAATTCCCCGCCGCCGCCGGGCGACAGGCGTCCCGCGAGTGCGGGGACCGCGCGCGTGATCCGGTGGATCGGGAGGGGCAGGCCTATGACGCCGGTCGAGGCGACGAGCGTCGCGTTCGCAGTCGTCCTGGCCGCCGCCGCCGCCGTCTCCGTCATCTGCTCGGCGTCCTTCAGACCGCGCCGGCCGGTGCACGCGTTGGCATTCCCGGAATTTACGATGATCGCCCGCGCGCGCCCGCGCGAGGCCGCCAGATGTTCCCGTGAGACGACGACCGGTGCCGCCACGACGAGGTTTTTGGTGAACACGCCCGCGGCGTGAGACGGGCCCGTGGCGCAAAGGAGCGCCAGGTCGTCCCGCGAGGTCCCCGGCTTGACCCCCGCCGACACCGCCGCCGCGACGAACCCCCGCGGCGTCGTCACCCCGCCGTCAATCTCGACCCAACCGTGTGATTTTGAAACGGTTCGCATGCCGTCAGATCCTCGCCACCAGCGCTATCTCGCCGCACTGGTTGTAGCGCGGGCAGGCCGTGCAGTCGCCCCAGACCTTTTCGGGAAGCGCCTCGTGCGGGACGCGCTCGAAGTCCGCGCTTTCGAAAAAGGCCGGCTCGTACGTGAGCGTGAAAAGCCTCGATGCGCCCTCGCGTCGCGCCTTCGATGTGAGCGCCCCGAGCAACGCAGATCCGATCCCGTTGCCGCGCAGTTCCGGCGCGACCGCCAGCGCCCTGACCTCGGCCAGATCCTCCGTGAAAAAGTGGATCGCCCCGGCGCCGATGATTCGCCCTTCGCGTTCGGCGACGAGATATTCGCGCACGGTCTCCGAGATTTCACCCGGCGTCCGCGGGAGCATCACACCCTGCCGGGCGTATCCGTCTATCAGCGCGGCCATTGCCTTGACGTCCGCGAGCGAGGCCGGCCGGACCCGTGCCCCGCCCGCGTTCGTTTGGGGGATTTCATCGGTCATCTGCAAGGCGGCGTTCTGCATCTTCGATGGCCTTTCTGACGTATTGCGGCGCGGTCCCGCCCGGGACCGATCTGCTCGCGACGCATCGGTCGACGGACAGCGCACGGTGGATGTCTTTTTTGAACACGGGCGAAAACCGTTCGAACTCGGAAAACGGGAGTTCGTCAAGCGCGACGCCTTTCCCGATGGCGTGGAGCACGAGTCTCCCGACGACCTCGTGAGCGGTCCGAAAAGGGAGTCCCTTTCGCACGAGGTAGTCCGCGCATTCCGTGGCGTTCTGGAATCCCGTCGATGCCGCCTCCCGCGTGCGATCGGCGTCGATCCGGACCGACCGGACCACGGCGTTCATCCCGTCGAGCGAAAGGGCGATGGTGTCGGAGGTGTCGAAGACCGCCTCCTTGTCCTCCTGCATATCCTTGTCGTACGCGAGCGGGAGGGCCTTCATGACGACGAGCAGGCGCTGGAGATTGCCGAAGGCGCGGCCGGTCTTCCCGCGTACGAGCTCGAGCGCGTCGGGGTTCTTCTTCTGCGGCATGAGACTGCTCCCGGAGGTCACCGGGTCGTCGAGCTCGACGAATCCGAACTCGGCCGTCGAGTAGAGGATCAGGTCCTCGGCCATCCTGCTCAGGTGCATCATCAGGAGCGCGCCCGCCGAGAGGAATTCGACGGCGAAGTCGCGGTCGCCCACGGCGTCGAGGCTGTTTTTCGAGACCGCCGCAAATCCAAGGTCTTTGGCGAGCCTTGCCCGGTCGATCGGAAACCCGCTCCCCGCACACGCTCCGGAGCCGAGGGGCAGGACGAGGGCCGTCTTTCGAACCGCCTGGAAGCGATCGAGGTCCCGGAAGAGCGTTTCGACATACGCGAGCCAGAGGTGCGAGAGCAGCACCGGCTGGGCGCGTTGGAGATGCGTGTAGGCCGGGAGGACTACGCCGAAATGGCGCCGGGCGTTTTTGAGGATTGAAGCGATCAGCGCCCGAAGTCTCCCGCGCGCGCCGTCGCACTCGTTTACGACGTACATCCGCAGGTCGAGCGCGACCTGGTCGTTTCGGCTCCGCCCCGTGTGGAGTTTTTTTCCGGCCTCACCGGCCTTCTCAACCACGGCGGCCTCGACATACGAGTGGACGTCCTCGAATCGATCGAGCGATCGGTACACGTGGCGCGGGTTTCGGTCCGTCGCGGCCCGGACTTCGCGCAGCGCCCGGACCACGGCCCTCTCCTCGCGCCCGTTCAGCACGCGGGCGCGCCCCAGCGCGCGCGCCCATGCGATGCTGCCTTCGAAGTCGAAGTGCAGGAGGCGGTGGTCGAACGGAAACGAGCGGTTGATGCGCCAGAACTCAGGCGCCGGCGGCCGCTCGAACCGTCCACCCCACATCGTCGGCCGAATCTTTTTTGCGCGGCCGCGCCGTTTTTGCTTTGTGCCCTTCATCCAGAATCGCCTTCACCTTGATCGGGAGCCCGAGACAGTTGATGAACCCTTCGGCATCCTTCTGGTCGTAACCAGCGCCCATCGTAAACGACGAGAGGTCCTCGCGATAGAGCGACCACGGCGACGACCGCTTGAGCACCGTCGTGTTTCCCTTGTACAGCTCGAGCGTGACCTCCCCGGTGACGGTCCGCTGCGTTTCCGAAACGAACGCGTCGAGGGCCTCGCGGAGGGGCGTGAACCACTGGCCGTAGTACACGAGCTCGGCGTAGCGGATGGCCAGCGCCTCCTTCTGGTGGAGCGTCTCGCGGTCGAGGCAGAGCGATTCGAGCTCGCGGTGCGCCGTGTAAAGGAGCGTCCCGCCGGGGGTCTCGTAACAGCCGCGCGACTTGATCCCCACGAGCCGGTTCTCGACGAGGTCGATGCGGCCGACGGCGTTCTCGCCGCCGATCGCGTTGAGCGTCTCGATGAGCTTGACCGGGGGCAGGGCCTCGCCGTTCACGCTCACCGGGGCGCCCTTTTCGAATCCGATTTTTACGCGGGCGGGGCGATCCGGGGCCTCCCGCGGCGAACGGGTCATGAGCCACATCGGCTCTTCGGCGGCGTTCGCGAGGCTCTCCAGGCGCCCGCCCTCGTGCGAGACGTGCCAGAGGTTGCGGTCGCGGCTGTAGATCTTTGTCTTCGAGACGCTCACGGGGACGTTTCGCGCGCGGGCGTACTCGATGGCGTCCTCCCGCGAGCGGATCGACCACTGCCGCCAGGGGGCGATGACGGCGAGCTCGGGCGCCAGCGCCTTGTAGGTCAGCTCGAACCGCACCTGGTCGTTTCCCTTCCCGGTGCAGCCGTGCGCGACGGCGTCGGCGCCTTCGCGGAGGGCGATGGCCACCTGTCGCTTTGCGATGACGGGGCGCGCAAACGAAGTGCCGAGGAGGTACTTCGACTCGTACACGGCGCCCGCCCGAAGCGTCGGCCAGATGTAGCCGGTGACGAACTCCTCGCGGAGATCCTCGACAAAGACCTTCGAGGCGCCGGTGGCGATGGCCTTTTCGCGGAGGCCCTCGAGCTCTTCTCCCTGCCCCACGTCCGCGGCCATCGCCAGAACCTCGCACCCGAAGTTCTCTTTGAGCCACGGGATGATGATCGAGGTGTCGAGGCCGCCCGAATACGCGAGCACGACCTTCTTGATCTTGACGTTTTTCATCTTTCCTCCTCCGGCATCCGGCACCTAGGATCGGTTGTCCTGCTGTTCGCTCAACGCATCGCCCAACGCCGCCGCGGCCGAGTCAAGCTCGATTTCGCCAATGATGTACGGCGGCAGGAAGCGCAGCACGTTTTCGCCCGCGCAGTTGATGACGAAGCCCCGTTCGAGCATCGCCTTGACAATCGGTCTCCCCGAAACCGAAAGCTCCATCCCCAGCATCAGACCCGCGCCGCGGACCTCCTTGACGAGCGGGTTTCGCGCCTGGATCTCCCGCAGGCGTCCGGCGAACCGGGCGCCGAGCGTTCTCACGCGCTCGAGCAGTCGTTCCTCCCCGATGATTTCGAGGAATTCGATGCTCACCCGGCACGCGAGCGGGCCGCCGCCGAACGTCGAGCCGTGCGTCCCGGCCGTGAAGGCGTCGCGCGTCGCCTCGGAGCCGAGGAGCGCCCCCATCGGGATGCCCAGCCCCAGCGGTTTGGCGAGCGCCACGAGGTCCGGCCTCACGCCCGAGGCCTGCGAAGCCAGAAACGCGCCGGTCCGCCCCAGGCCGCACTGGACCTCGTCGAAGATCAACAGGGCGCCGCACTTGTCGCAGGCCTCGCGCGCCGCGCCCAAAAACGCATGGTCGAGGACGCGCACGCCGCCCTCGCCCAGAATCGGCTCGACGATCACGGCGCAGGTGCGCTCGCCCACGGCGCTTGAGATGGCCTCGATATCGTTCGGGCGCACGAAACGAATGCCGGGGATCAAAGGCTCGAACGGGTCGCGGTATTTGGCCTGGCCCGTGACCGACAAGGCGCCGAGGGTGCGGCCGTGGAACGATCCTTCCAGCGCGACGATTTCATGCCTGGCATTGTGACGGGGGACGCTACGCTCAACCTCCCCCCCGATCCCCCCGCTCGCTCCGGGAGAGTGAATCTCCCGTCGCCCGCCTTCGCCCACCAATGTGCCCGAATTCGCGAGAAACGTGCGCCGGCGCGCGACCTTGATTGCGGCCTCGATCGCCTCGGCGCCGCTGTTGCAGAAGAACGCGCGCGACATGCCGGTGGCGGCGCAGAGTCTTTCGGCGAGCGCGGCCTGGTGCTCGTTGTGAAAGAGGTTCGAGACGTGCAGGACCTTGCCCGCCTGCTCGGAGATCGCGGCGACCACGCGCGGGTGGTTGTGGCCGAGGGCGTTGACGGCAATCCCGCTCAGAAGATCGAGGTATCGCTTCCCATCCGCGTCGAAAAGCCACACCCCGTCGCCGCGGATGAAGACAACGGGGGCGCGGTCGTAGGTCGCGAATACGTGGTCACGGTCGAGGTCGAAGGTCGTCGGTCGGGCTTCCATCGCTTACGCCCCCTGGCATATTGCAGTCCCGACCGCCTCGCCGCGCGCCACGGCGCGGTCGAGGCAATCGGAGGCGGATCCGTTGAGTATCGAGATTCCGGGCACGCCGCCTTTGAGGGCGTCGAGACAGGCCCCAAGCTTGGGAAGCATCCCGCCGGTCACGATTTTGGCGGCAATAAGGTTGCGGACGGTCCCGGGGTCGAGGCGCGGGATGAGCCGGCGATCGGCGTCGGCCACTCCGTCCACGTCGGTCAGGAACACGAGGCGGTCGGCCTTGAATGCGACCGCGCACGCCGCGGCCATCTGGTCGGCGTTCACGTTGTAGTAACGATGGTCCGGCCCGATGGCGACGCAGGCGATTACGGGCAGGAAACCGCGATCGATCAACACGTCAACAATCGCCGCGTCCACCGAACGGACGACGCCCGTGTATCCGTAGTCAACGGACGGGTGCGCGAGGCGTTCGGCGCGCACGAATCCCGCATCGCCGCCGCAGAGGCCGATCGCCCGGAGGCCCGAGGCGACGAACGACGCGACGAGGCGGCGGTTGACCGAGCCCGAAAGCGTCATCAACGCGGCGTCCATGACCTCGGCCGAGGTAACCCGGAGGCCGTCGTGAAAACGCGATTCGATGCCCAGGCGTTTGAGGAGCGCCGTAAGGTGCTTTCCGCCGCCATGGACGACGGCAACGGAATGCCCCGCGCCCGCGAGCGCCGCCACCTGCGTGGCTATCGCGCGCTGGCGCGCCTCGTCGTCGAGCAGGCTCCCCCCGACCTTGATCACGATCCGTCCGGCCACTCCCTACTCCAGTCCGGCGACCTCGGGCAGGCCGAACATGAGGTTCATGTTCTGCACGGCCTGACCGGCGGCGCCCTTCAGAAGGTTGTCGATGCACGAGACGAGAATCACCCACGGCGAGCCGGCCTCGACGGCCACGCCGATGTCGCAGAAGTTGGTGCGGGCGACCCACTTGATTTGCGGCAGCTCGCCGGCGGGAAGCACTCGGATGAAAGGCGCGCCCGCGTACGCCTCCGAGATCCGGCCGCGCAGGGACTCCGCCGGCGCTTCCGCGTCGGTCTTCTTGAGGTAGATGGTCGAGAGAATCCCGCGGTCGATCGGCAGAAGGTGCGGCGTGAAGATCACTTTGCCGCCGGCGCCCGATTCCTGCACGATCTCGGGGAGGTGCCGGTGCGCGAAGACGCCGTAGGCCTTGAGCGAGCCGGCGACCTCGGAAAAGTGCGTCGTCGCCGTCGGCGTCTTCCCGGCGCCGCTCACGCCCGACTTGCAGTCGCAGATGACCGGCGCCGTCCAGTCGATGAGGCCGGCGCGGGCGAGCGGGATGAGCGGCAGGAGCACCGACGTCGCGTAACAGCCGGGATTGGCGATGAAGCGCGATTTCGAGATCGCCACCGCGTTTTCCTCGGGCAGGCCGTAGACGAACTTTTGGAGCAGCTCCGGCGCGGCGTGGCGGAAGCCGTACCAGCGGTCGTAGAGGCCGGCGTCGCGGAGGCGGAAACTGCCGCTCAGATCGACGATGCGGATGCCCTCCCTGGCAAGTCCCGGGATGACCTCGTTTGAGGTCTCGTTTGGAGTGGCGAAAAAGGCCACGTCGGGAGGGGCGGCGGACAGCGCGTCCCCGGCATAAGGCTCGACGGCGAGCGTGGTCCCGGTCCGCATCCGGAAATCGAGCGCCTCGCCGCCGTCCTGCGCCCGCGCGGGACCGGTCCGCGGCGACGAGAAAAGCCGGAGGCTTGAGACGTTCGGGTGCCGCGAAAGCAGGCGCGCAAGCTCCATCCCCGCGTAGCCGGTTGCGCCGACCACGGTGACCTTCAGTTGTGGGGGTTGATGGTCGGAGGCGTTCACCGGGGCCTGACCAGGTCGAGAAGGCGTTTCTGCAGGCCCCGCGCCGCAGAGGCTGAGCGTGCCACGGCCAGGATGATGTCGTCTCCTGCGACCGTGCCCACGATCCCGGGAAGCCCCGCCTTGTCCACTGCAAGTCCGAGCGCCCCCGCGGCACCCGCCGGCGTCTTGATCACGACCATGTTGCCGGCCGCGGTCGCGTCCCGCATGAACTCCCGGAGCAGGTGCTGAAGGCCGCCCTCGGGCACCGAAGGAGCGTCGGCGACCTGCCCCGGGAGGCGGTATCCGTCGCGCGCCCGGACGATTCCCAGCTCAGCGATGTCTCGGGAGAGCGTCGCCTGCGTGGCCTTGATGCCTTCTTTCCTGAGCGCCCGGCGGAGGTCGTCCTGACTCGGCAGGTCCTGTTCCTGGACCAGCCTCTGGATCGCCTCATGCCGAATCGCCTTCATCGCCCGCCGCTCCTCCGCGGTGAATACTTATGCACCACTGCGCATGATTATGCATGCGGCGGGAACGATGTCAACGGGAAAGTTGCCGGCCGCGGTTTGGAGTGCGCAAGCTTGCTTGCGCTTTGGACGCCGCGAGCTTGCTCGCGGCACGGCGGTAGCAAGCTGCCGGCGGAGCAAAAGCGGTAGCAAGCTGCCGCACTCCAAAAAGAACCGGCGAACGGAAATCGACCTAACGGAAATGCTTGACAGTGCCCGGTCTTGGTTGTTTCATCTCCACGTGTCCGAAAGGTGACCGCGCATCACACCGCACGCCGGAGGAAGTCCATGGAGCTTTCCATCGCCAAGGCCGACCCCTCCAGGATGAAGCCCAAACCCAAAGACGAGGCCACGCTGGGGTTCGGAAGGTACTTCTCGGACCATATGTTCGTGATGCGCCACGCGCAGGGAAGGTGGCAGGACCCGCGGATCGTCCCTTATGCCAACTTCGAAATGGACCCGGCCGCCATGGTCTTCCACTACGGGCAGGCGATATTCGAGGGGATGAAGGCCTACCGGGGGAAAGACGGCGGCATCTATCTTTTCAGGCCCGGCGCCAACATGGAGCGCATGAACAACTCGGCGGCCAAGCTCTGCATGCCCGAGTTCGACGGCGAGTTCGTCTTGAACGCGATGAAGGATCTCGTGAACCTCGATCGCGATTGGATCCCCCGCACCCACGGATCGGCGCTATACATCCGGCCGACGATGATCGCCGACGAACCCGCCCTGGGCGTCCGCCCAAGCGCCACCTACATCTTCTTCATCATCGTCGGGCCGGTGGGGGCGTACTACCCCGAGGGTTTCAACCCCGTGAAGATCTACGTCTCCGACGAACACGTGCGCGCGGTGCGCGGCGGCGTGGGCGAGGCCAAGACGGCGGCCAACTATGCCGCGAGCCTCTATGCCGCCGAGAAGGCCAAGAAGGCGGGGTTCACGCAGGTGCTCTGGCTTGACGCAGTCGAACGCCGTTACGTCGAGGAAGTCGGGACGATGAACATATTCTTCCTGATGGGCGACGAACTCATCACGCCGCCGCTTCGGGGGTCGATTCTCCCGGGCGTCACGCGCGACTCGGTGATCCGCGTGGCCCGGGACATCGGGTGCATGGTGGTCGAGCGGAACATCACCGTGGACGAGGTCGTCGAGGGCTGCAAGTCCGGAACGCTAAAAGAGGTCTTCGGCACGGGCACGGCCGCCGTCATCTCCCCCGTGGGCGAGATCTCGTACAAGGACCGCGCGCACGCCGTGGGTGACGGCAAGACCGGCCCGCTGGCGACGAGGCTCTTCAACTATCTGCTGAGCCTCCAGTACGCCGAGATCGAGGATCCCTACGGGTGGGTCAAGAAGATCGGCTGAAAGGTGCAGGGCGCCGTGGTGCAGCTTTGCTGGGAACGATCGAGGACCGAAATGGGCGGGTGCCACGGACAAGCGAAGCTTGTCCGTGTGGGACGCGTCGACGGCACACGGACAACCCGGGGTTGTGCGTGGCACCCGGAAAAGGATAGAGAGCAGAGGGCAAAGCGCGAGGGAATGAGGCAGCGCGCAGGAGCAGGCAGATGAACAAGACGAACGGTTTTCGCCTTGTGGTCCTTGCTGTCATTGCAGTTGTCGGCCTGGTTTTCGCTGACAGCGGAGCTGCGCTGGCGCAGGCGCCCGAGGGGATGTCGGAAGCCGCTCCCATGAAGGAGGCGCGCGCGGGGCACACGGCAATAAAATTCCCCGGGGCCCTCGTCATGGTCTGCGGCGGGACCGCCGGCGGCACATCTCTCAAGACCTGCGAAAACTACGACGTCAAGGCGGGCACCTGGGCTTCGGCCCCGTCGATGTCGGCGGGAAGGGCGTACTATGCGGTCACATATCTCCAGGACCTCCAGATCTTCTTCCACCCCTGCGGAACGTCCACGCCCGACCCCCGCTCGGGGCACACATCGGCCGACATGTACAGCTACGATCAGCAGACCCAGAAGTGGAAGTGGCAGCAGATTCCGCCTTCACAACGCGGGCACGCGTTCTTCGGCACAAACAGCGTCATGTTCCTCAACCACCCCCAGCAGGGCCAGGCGACCGTCTACGTTCCGCTCGTCGGCCCGGGCACCGATGTCGAGGTCCTCACGATGCTTCTTACCCAGACCGGCGGCGGGAGCGACGTCTCATGGGTGGACGGCGCCGCGATCCCCCACGCCCGCGATCGCCATTCCGGCGTGCCCCTGGAGGACGGCAAGGTCCTTGTAGTGGGAGGGTACGCCGCCGAGGCCGAGATCTACGACCCGAAAGCCGACACATGGACCGCGGCGGGCTCACTCAACATCAACAGGGGCCGGCAGGCTGCCGTGCTGCTCGACGACGACCGCGTGCTGGTGTGCGGAGGCGACCTGCCCGACCACAGCCTGCTCGTGGGGACGTGCGAGTTGTGGGACCCCAAGGACCCGGGGGTCTGGACCCGCGCCGGCGACATGAACTCCGCGCGCGTCGATTTTTCAATGGTGGCGCTTGCCAACGGCATGGTGCTGGCGGCCGGCGGCCAGGACGGGACGGGCAAGCCGGTCGTGTCGGCCGAGGAGTTCTGGGACCCCGACACGACGCTCTGGACGCGCGCGGCCCAGCTCAAAACGCCCCGCGCCGAGCCGACCGTGACGACGCTCGGGACAGGCCAAGTCCTCATATGCGGCGGGAAGGACGGCTCGGGGGCGGCGCTTGCGTCATGCGAACTCTACCAGCCCCAGCAGTTGTGCGCCCCCGGCTCCACCAAGTGCGACGGGAAGGCCGCGTTCGTGTGCGACAGCACGGGCATGTTCTTCATGAAGGTAGCCGACTGCCTAAACGGCTGTCAGGACGGCTCGTGCATAGGCGAAAACTGCTCGCCGGGCGCCCGGAGGTGCAAGGACGCGGTGACGAAGGAGACAGTCGAAGAGTGCGCCGCGACCGGCGACCACTGGGTCCACGTCGAGACATGCGACGAGGGTTGCGAGTACGACGCGGCGACGGCCTGGTGCACCGGAACGGCGCGCCCGGACGCCGGGATCCCTGACACCGGACACGACACGGGCAAGCCGGACGCTGGTTGCGTTCCCGACTGCGAAGACGCGGTCTGCGGCCAGGGAGACGGCTGTGGCGGGATATGCGAAAACGGCGCGTGCCCCGAAGGACAGGTCTGCGACCCCGTCATCTTCATGTGCGGCGAACCCAAACCGGACGCCGGAGCGCCGGTCGTCGACTCAGGCACCCCCATCCCGCAGACCGACGGCGGCGCCGGAGGCGGCGGTAGCGCACAGCCGGCCGGCAACGGAGGGACGGACTCCGGCGGGGGTTGCTCATGCGCCGTGCTCGGACTATGATATGGAGTGCGCAAGCTTGATCCTTCCGTAAGAACCCCCTGTTCGCGGACATGCGCGTTGTCAGCGCTCGTGACAACGTGACGGTTCCGCCGTGAGCCAATCGGATCATGGCGGTCAGATTTCCACACCGGCAACCGCTTCCG
>JACRCP010000277.1 GCA_016218965.1 Deltaproteobacteria bacterium
GCGCAAAACCCGCTCAAGGACGCGACGTTTCGGCTCGCCGGGAACCTCGGCGGGCTTCTGGCCGCCGTCAACGAGGCCATCGTGCTCTCCGAGGCGCGCGTGACCATCATCGCGTTCTCCATCACGTTCCTCTTGTGCGCCCTGGCGTTCAAATCGCTCTTCGCGGGGGTGTTCTTCCTGATCCCCATTGCCATCTCGAACTTTTTGACCTACGCCCTCATGGGCGCGTTGGGGATCGGCCTGGACGTGAACTCGCTCCCCGTGGTCGCGCTGGGCGTCGGCCTCGGCGTGGACTACGGACTGTACATCGTCGGGCGCATGGAGGAGGACATGCGGCGCGGAATCGGATTGTCCGAGGCCGCGCGCGCGGGGATTCTGACTGCCGGCCGCGCCGTGCTTTTTACGGCATCGACAATGGTCGTCGGGATCGTATTCTGGACGTTCTCCTTTCTGCGCTTCCAGGCCGAGATGGGCATCCTGCTCTCGTTCTGGATGATCATGAGCGCCCTCGGCGGCCTCATCCTCCTCCCCGTCCTCGCCGTCATCATCAAGCCGAAGTTTCTCATGCGTAACCTCAAGCCCGCGGCGGGGGCGTAGTAAAGTCGCGCTCGGCCGCGGCTACGCCGAGCGCGTCCCGAAGACCGGGAAGCTCTTCGACGTCGAGAACCGCGTGAACGTCTACGTGCTGAGCGCCGGCCGATACCCGGGCGACGGCAAACCGAAACCGATTGCATTTCCCGATCCGGCGGCGACCGCAATGCGTGGCGAGAGGTTCGCGCTCCTGCCCCGGACACGTTTTATCGAGTTGAAGCTGGCCTCGGGCATGACCGCTCCGCATCGTCTCAAGGACCTCGCCGATGTCCTCGACCTCATCCGGAGCGCGAAGATCCCCGCCGAGGCGGCCGACGAGTTCCACCCCTACGTGCGCGAGAAGTTTCGCGAGCTGTGGGCCGCCGCACAGGCCGAGGACCCGTATTCGTAGCGCCGACGGCTCCCAATGGGCCTTTGGGACGTTGCCCCGGAATCACTCGGCCGCGGCCCTCTCCGCCATCCGTTTTTCCATCAACGCGGCGGCGCGGGCGATCTCGCCATGGGGATCCTCGATGTCGACCTGCTCGAAACTGCCGAACATCGATTCGTAGCCGCGGCGGGCGGCGGACCGGACCTCATCCGAGGACAGCGGCAACGCCTCCGCAATCGTCCAGATCAGCGCACCTGCCGTGTCGGCGCCCTCGGGCTCGTCCCGTCCCATCACCATCAAGAGAACGTGGTAGGCGACCACCCCGTACAGTTCCCTCTCGCCCTCCGCGAGCCCGAGGAGATGCTCGCACAGACCGGCCAGGACCATCGGAAGCTCAGGGCCGGCCTGCGCAAGCTGTGAAAGATACGCCCTCATCTCGGTGGCGATCTCATTCCGCCTTTCCTCCGAATAACGCCCGAGCCTCGAACCGGCTGCGACCAGGAGAAGGCGGCCTAGGCCCCGATCCGCGAGGTGCCTGCCTTCGTGCACCGCGATTGAACGGATGTTGTCAGAAAGGAAATCCCGCACGCGGATCCGCCCGTCACTGGAGTACGCATTGGAAATCGCCGCGGCAAGCCGCGAGGATAGCTCGCGATGACTCCCCTTCTTCGCCTTCAGATTGTACCTCGGCGGCACCGCCGAAAGGGCTTCGAGAACGGACTCGAACTGCCACTCCATGTCCGAAAGCAAAAGCCATCCCTCGCCCGATTCCATGTCGGCCCTTCCCCTGCTCGTGCTCGAGATGTTCAGGTGGTCGTGCTTTTCGAGCAGAAACAGGCGGTGCGCCGTTCCGTCCGTGCGGACCCTCACCTCCCCGGCCAGCCGAAACGCGGTCGGCAGGAATACCGCCTTCCGCGAGCCGTCCGGAATGGTTCGCTCGCCCAGCCCGGCATCGATGCGGACGGGCAGCCCCGCCGCCGAAAAATACCGGTTGGCCACCGTGAATTGGTAAAGAACCTCGTCCAACCCGGCCGGCTCAAGCGGCAGCAGCACGAGTATCCGCTCGAAGATCCGCACAAGCGTCCGATCTCCCCGCAGGTGGTCCAGAAAGACCCGCTTCGCCCGGTCGAGCCTCGCGTCATCCGTGCCGCGCGCACGGGATTGCGCGACGACCACCTCCCCCCACGGCGTATCGAAGGCCGTCAGGATCACTTTGATGGCGGTCTCGCCGGCAACGGCAACGGGCCCCGGGAACGGATATCGCTTGCCGACGAACGGGAGATACCTCCCGCGAACGATGTCGGGAATCCTGTCCCTGATCGAGAGCAGTCCCGCCGCCGCAAGGATGACCAACGCCGCCGCCGCCAGCCGGCGCCGCGTCCAGACGGAGTAGATCGGCCTGAACTCGTCGCTCACAGACTCAAGTGTACCCGCGACGGTCCCGGTTGTAAAAACCGGCGGTGCCCGCTCCGCCGCCGGCCCCTCAAAAACGGAGATGACTTCCCAGACCGGACTCTTTCGCACGTACGTGCGCGGCGGCTCGGTCGTCGATCTCCAGATCGCCCCGGGCGGGGGTGGCGGGAGAACCGACAATTAGGATTTCGGACTGCGCAACTGGGGACTTTCGGCTCCGGACTACGGACTGATCTCAGATCACGCCGGGTTCCCGGGGTTCGACGTTCGTGCCGTCGCGCTGGGCGGACGGCTCGCGCACGAGGGGCTTGCCGTACGTGGTTTCTGCGCGCCGCAGAATCTCGAAGAAACGGTGGACGTCGTATCCGGCTTCCGCCGCGAGCTTCGCTCCGGCTTCGCGCACTTCTTTTACGATGGGGTCGGCGTTCATGTTCTATTCCTCCTGTGCCATGCCCAGAAGCTCTTCCGGCGTGCAGATCGTGGGCGTCGATATTCCGGCTTCCGCGTTGATTTTCGCCAGGCGCCTGACGACCTCGGCGTTGGCAATGTGCGCGCAGTTCCATGTCACGAGAAAATCCATCTCGTGAACGCACGCGAAAGCCAGATGCGCGGCGTCACGGATCGCGCCGCCGGGCAACTTGAACTCCGCCATGTACCGGGCCGCGAGTCTCTCGACGTTCTCGCCGGCCTCAAGAATCTCGAATCCGGCAAGAACCTCCAGGCGTTTGCGCGCCTGTTCAGGGTCGCCCGCGCGAGCCTCTTCGAGTACCACGGGGGAGACAAACGCCCGGAAATCGGGGAGTCTGGTCTCCCACCAAGCCCTTGTGATCTGCTGATGCGCCAAGACGACCACGTCCCGCGAATCGCGGGAAACGTAGTAGCTGGGCACGGATGTTTCAACATACAAGGACAGTTTCATCGCCAGCTCGCTCCCGCGTCCGCCTCACGTACACAGCGTACCACTTTGGCAAGAATACGCAAAATGGTCATTTTCGAAGGGTGGCCCGCCCGGGACAGCAGCGCTGTCCAGATCCCCGAGACGCCCGTTGCGGCAGGCAGTCTATGCCACAGTTCGCATATTCGCCAAACCGACGAAGTTCGCAAACGGACGTCGTTTTTGTGGCGGTTTGCCGCCCTCCGGTATTCTCTTATCTCGTACCTGGTGCCTTTGCCCGTCTTCAAGGAGAAGCACCTCGGCCGCGGCTACGCCGAGCGCGTCCCGAAGACCGGGAAGCTCTTCGACGTCGAGAACCACGTGAACGTCTACGTGCTGAGCGCCGGCCGATACCCGGGCGACGGCAAACCGAAACCGGTCGCGTTTCCCGACCCAGGAACGACCGCCCTGCGCGGCGAGAAGTTCGCGCTCCTGCCGCGAACGCGATTCATCGAGTTGAAGCTGGCCTCCGGCATGACCGCCCCGCATCGTCTCAAGGACCTCGCCGATGTCCTCGACCTCATCCGGAGCGCGAAGATCCCCGCCGAGGCGGCCGACGAGTTCCACCCCTACGTGCGCGAGAAGTTTCGCGAACTGTGGGCCGCCGCACAGGCCGAGGACCCGTATTCGTAGCGCCGACGCCTGCCAAAGCCGCTGGACTTCCCAGACCGTACCGGACTTTTTCACCCGGTCCGGCGATCCTTGTCGGAGACTCCGGCGCATTCCGGTGGCCCCGCGCCTTCCATCCACGCGGGCCTAAGATCGTAGTACAGCACATCCGGATCGATGTCGGCACCGTTGTCCCACGCAATCGTGCCCCCCCGGACTTCCATCGCGCGAAAAATGGCGGGATCGCCGCGAATGGTCTCAAAGATCGGGCCGCGCAAAAAGACTTCAAGGTCTATCTCTTTTTTTGTCCCATCTTCGAAACTGACGGCGGCCCGAAAACCGGAGAGCGGCTCCGCCTGAAGGACTCTTACCCGCCGACCCATGATGCCCATGCAACACCTCCCAGCTTCAATCAAGCGGTTCTATTGGCGACAGTGGCACCTGTTCGCGCGCCCTTTCCCAATTGGCCCTCAACTCGGCACGGTGAGCCAGCGCCCACTCCAGAACCATGCCGTGAGCGCGCCTCGGCAATCCGCCGCGAAGAAGATCGAGCGTTTCGATCATGTACGCCGCCTCAAACTCGCCGTACTCGGCGTGGAAGTGGGGAGGAAGATGATCATTGTAGTACATGTAGATCGCCACACCGAAAAACGTGCTTACACATGGCATCCGCCCACCTCACTCAATCATGATAGCATCTCCCATGGAAAACGCGAACGTTCTCTAGTGCGGCACCTGGGGGCGGGACACCGCTCCCTCACGGTCGCGGCTCCGGGCCTGCGGAGCGACGCGTCGGCGAAGTGTCTATGACTGATTCAACCACGTTCCAATCGCTCGTCGTGGCGCCCCTTCGCACGGTAGTCGGCACAACAAACTGCGGAACGCCGGGTCAAGCCCCGGCGAAGCGAAGGCGGCGTCGAGCCGCCGCACTCCAAGAGTATCTCTTTAGTTCCGAGTGAAAACCGAGGGAAATGGAGTACCGAGGTGCCATGAGGACTCCATATACCGAACATGGTTCTCCGAGGAGAACGCCTGGATTTATCAACGGCTCACTGTCAGGCAATCACGCCTCCGAA
>JACRCP010000030.1 GCA_016218965.1 Deltaproteobacteria bacterium
CGGCCCGCAGCACCGCCTGGCCGCAGTTGCTTCCGACTTCGTCCTCGCGGGGGTCGCCGATGCTTGTGACGACGTCGAAGCCGTCCCTGGCAAGGGCATCCACCAGTTTCGCGGCATCCTCCGGGGACGTAGGGCGGAGGGCGGTCGAGAGGCCTTCGGATTTGCCTCTTGCGGTGGGGTTGAGGGGCGTGAGCTTCACGGCGAACTTTTCGGGGTCGAACTTCCGGCGGACCACGCCCGGTTCGACCGGAATTCCCTCCATCAGCGCGAAGTTAAGGACGATCTTCCGGTCGCCCGGGCGCCAGAACGATTCGCCGATTCTTGCGACCTCGTCGAGCGACGCGTGCGGAAACGGCATCAGGCGGCGGCGGGTGTCCTCGTCGGTCGAGTTGAGCGAGAACTGAAGCTGAAAGCGGCCGCGGAAGAAGTGCTCTTTCACGTCGAAGATCGACTCGAACCAGCGGCGGGTGCCCTCCGGCGCGATCGTCGCGGCGCAGACCCACAGGTTCGGGTTCCTGATGATCTCGGGAAGACGCGCCATCGTTCCGGGCACGGCGGGGTTGAGCGCGGGCTCGCCCATCCGCGCAAAATGGACCTTGAGTTTGCGACAATCGAGCGGCAGCGGGGCGGGGTGGCGCGCGAGCACGGTCTTGACCTGCGAGAGCATCATTTCGGAGGGGATGTTGCCGGCAAAATCGCCCCCGGCGTCGCAGAACAGGCACTTGACCGGACAGCCGAACTGCGTCGAGACGTTGATGATCCACTTCTCCTCGCGCGGGTGCCGCCAGTCGAGCCCGTCGACGAACTCGAAACAGCGGCCCGAGCCGCGCTCGCGCCCCACGAACACCTCGGCCACGTCCGGCCGCCCCGTTTGCGAGATCACTTCGAAGCCGTTGTCTGTCATGAGATGTGCCCTTCTGTGTTCATCCTTGAGCCTTAACTCTTCATCCTTTTTTTTCCTTCGATTCGCCGGCTCCGGCGGGACAAGCCCGCCCGGGGGCCGAAATCCCAAATCCGAAAATTCCAATTCACCCTTCACCCTTTACCCTTCACCCTTCTGATGTGCTCCTCCGCCAGGCAGCACGCGCGCGTGCCGTCGGCGGCGGCCACAACGGCGTAACGGCACGAACCGCGAATCAGATCGCCCGCGCAGAACAGTCCCCGAACGGCGGTCTGGACGTCCGCCGGGAGGGCCGCGCCCTTGCCGACAAGCATCCGGAAGAGCGCGTCTTCGGGTTCGCGGCCGTGACACAGGAGCAGGTGGTCGCACTTGACGCTCAACGCGGCCTTCCCCCGGTGTTTCGTCTTGAGGCGGAGGCGGCGAGCCACGGCGCCGATCCTCTCGATCTCGGTGCAACCGTTGACCGGAATCCGGGCCTCGCGGACCCTTTCCATGAGGACCCGGTTTGCCTTGATCGACGCGGTCCTTACATAGATCTCCACACGTGCCCCGCGACGCATCACGTTCAGTGCCGCGTCGAACGCCGCGTCGCCGCTGCCCGACACGGCGACCGTCGCGCCTGAGAGGTCCTTGGGCAGCGTACGCACGTCATGGTGGCACACGTTTTTTTTGACGGCCGCCGCCGCGCCGGGCACGCGAGTCGCCGCGGGCCGGGTACCCGTTGCCAGGATGACCGTGCGCGCTTGCGCCCGGAATCCCTTCCCGCGCAGGACGAATCTCCCCGACGACATCGAGATTGACTCGACGCGCGCCGCAACGTGCCGGACGCCCAACTCATCTGCATGCCTTGTGATCGCGCCGGCAAGCTCCGCTCCGGGGAGTCCGGGCGAATACCCGGGATAGTTCTCGACCAGGTTCGCGGCCCGAAGAAGCCCTCCGGAAGGTCCCGGGTCGAAGACCACATGGTCGAGACCGGCTCGTGCCGCATGGACACCGGCGGCCAGTCCTCCCGGACCCGCGCCGACAATGGCCACATCGAGGTCCAGAAGTCTCATTGACGTCCCCCGGAGGTTCGAATTCCGAATGTCGAGTGTCGAATGCCGACTCCCGAATCCCGGCTCAACGCGGCGGCGATTTCGGACACGGAGGCCACGTGGCAGAGCCCGTTCGAGAGGACGTGAAGCGCGGCGATGTGAAGGCGCTCGCTCGAGGTCGCGCACGCGTCGGCGGCGACGACACAAATCCGGTCGCGCGAGGCCGCTTCGACCGCGGTCGCGAGTATGCACCGGTGCGTCGTCACGCCCGCGAACACAGGTACCGAGTCGGGTCGCATCCTGGCGCGGAGTTCCGGGGCTGTCCAGGCCGAGTAGCGGGACTTGAGCGCAATCCCATCCCTCGGACCAGGTTGCCATCCTTGAACAAAAGCGGTCAGAGCGTCGTCGGCGGGCATCGGCTTACCGCCGAAGTGGGCGATCACCTTGCCGGACTCGCCGTGGGGGTCGACATGCCGCGTCCAAACGACCGGCCTGCGGGCGGCACGGAAGAGGTCGAGGAGCGCCCGAACCCGCGGCTCGATGCCGGGCCATGCCGGGAGGAACGCCGGGGAGGACGGGTCAAGAAACAGTCGCTGAAGATCGATCACGACAAGAATGGCGTTCGACAGCGAAGGCAAAGGCCGGCGGCCTGGTGAGCCGTCGAGCAGTTTCAGCCAATCACTGCACTTCGTCTCTGCCGTCGCTTCGGTCGCGTACTGTTCGCGTTTTTTCACGCAGACCACCTCACCCGCAGTCTGGGTGGCTTGCGCAAAAGCCTGGCATGACCGCTTGACGCCCGCTTCTTTACCGCGCGCCGGCACCGGAGTCAAGCGTCAACCGGCCGGGACAAATTTGTCATAACACGTGACATCGATCACAAAAAAAGGTAGTAGATCCGGCCGCGAAGTGGAAACTGCCAACATGCCTCGATTCGGATTTCAAACGGTCGGGTGACACCAATGAGACAGTTCTACGTGCTGGTCGTCATCGTTGCGATCCTCGGCATCATGCTTCCCGGGGTCGTCCTGGCGCAGTCCATCGAGGACATCCAGCTCAAGAAGGAGGCCGGCGAAAAGACAACGCTCGGCTTCGGTTTTTTGAGCACGCTCGAAGGCGCTGCGGGCCTGAATCGCGATCGTCCCGAGTACCTTGCCACCATCTACCTTGCACCGCAGCTCAAGATCGGCGCGACGATGCGCGCCCAGCTCAACGTGACGGTGAACCGCGCCGCGCTCGACCGGCAGGACAACGCGTACGGCTGGTATCAGGACGACTTTTCGCTTGAGTTCGGGCACCTCAAGATCTGGCAGGAAAAAAGGTCCGGGATCGCGCTCTCGGCGAGTGCGCGGTACTACATCCCGGTGTCCAAGATGAGCCGCGACGCCAATTCGTACGGCCAGGCCCGCGGCTACTTGAAACTCTCGACCACCCTCTGGAAGTTCTACCTCGCCGCCGAAGGCAATGTGCAGAAGTATTTCAACGAGTACACCACCTGGGACACATCCGAGCAGCCGGGGACCACCGACTGGTTCCGGCAGGCCGGCAAGGACGAATACATAGAAAACAACACCGACTACGGGTTCGGGGAGACCTACACGCTGGGGTTCTCGGCGCTCGAGGGGCTGGACCTGAGTCTCATCTGGGCAATGTACCAGAGCCGCAGGTATCCGACGGGCGTGCGAAACGGCGACATCTCGGGCAGCTCGTACCTCCAGGAGCCGCGATGGACCACGTGGAGCCACATGTACCGGTTCGCCGCCGACGCGACGTACGGCATCGGCGCGATCCCGGCGGTCGCCTCCTCGGAGATGCTCAAGGACTCGCTCTTGTCAAACCTCTACGTCTCGTTCGGCTACAACATCCTTGCCCCGCAGCTCAAGAGGGGAGGGGCCGAGAGAAACCTCGACCCCTTCGACCCGAAATTCGCGGCGCTTTATTTCGACCTGACGTTCGTCTACTAACTCCCTTTCCAGGAGATGCTGACATGAGAAACCTTCCGCTTGGCACGCTGTTCGCCCTGGTGCTCGCCGTCTGCGCGTTCGGCTGCGCAACGGAGCCGGAGCCGCTCGACCGCACGCAGCCGGAGGCCTTAAACAAGAAGATGTTCACCGGCGAATGGTACTACAAGATGACGGTGGTAGACACCGAGTGGCAGAACACGTACACCTTTCCGGGCGAGGAGACCTCTACTTACGCCGGGTTCGCCTTCAAGGCCCGGTGGGAGATCACCCAGGACCTCCTCAACGCCTACATGATCCCCCAGCGGTACCGTGACCGCAACGGGAACCTCATCGAGAACGAGATCGGCCAGAAGTCGATGATCTTGTCGTTCAGAATCAAAAAGCACTACGATATCCGCTACGCCTACAATCAAACCACGCGCGAGGACTTAAACGTCATTGTCGAGAACACGGACAGGCCCTGGAACGAGCGCGAGTACATGGAGGTCGACTGGTCGCAGTCGCTGGTCTCGAACCTCGCCAACCCGACCCAGCTCGACACGGCGACCGGAGAACTTGTCCGCGAGCCCGTGGCCGTGTGGGAGAACGTCGAGTTCTTTACGCACTCACGGATGGTTGACGGCGCCATCGACACCGACAACGCGAACGACGTGAAGATCGACACGCGCAAGTGGAACCCCCTCTTCGACCCGGAGGTCCACGCCATCAACATCGACCTCAAGGAGGTCATCTCGCAGCATCTGACGGACTGGACGCAGTTCTACTATGGTCCGTACATGGCGCCGGTCAGCATCAAGACCAGGCACTCGCTCATGAAGGCGACGCCAATCGAGGCGCAGACGTACCGCTCGGGCGAGTACCGCGACGAGAAGTTCCGCCGGTTCGGGTTCTTCCGGACCGAGTACGACGTGTGGGACCCCGAGCGCGGCGCCCTTGAGGGGAACAAGCAATATCTCATCAACCGGTGGGATTTCACCAACGGCAAGAAGCTCTACTGGTACGCCTCGCCGGATTTCCAGGAGCAGTTGAACGAGGGGGACATCGAGCTCAAGGCGATTGCCCTTGCGGTGGTTTTCGAGTGGAACCAGGTCATACGCGAGGCGTTGGGCATGCCCGCGAAGGCGCCTGTCGCCGTGGACGTGCCGTCCACTCCGGCCGAGACGCTGATTCAGCTGTACGCCGCCGTCGCGGACGACCTGATGCAGTTCCGCGAAAACGTGCCGCTGCTCGATGCAGCCGGAAAACAGGTCACCACGGCCGACGGGACCAAGCGATGGAAATACGAGGTCGGCGACCTCCGGTACTCGTTCGTCAACTTCATCAAGATGTCGCCCGACGCCTCCCCGCTCGGCTACGGCCCGTCCACGCCTGATGCTGACACAGGGGAAATCGTGAACGCCACTCTCAACGCCTACGGCAACTGGGTCGACTTCGTGGTCCGGCGCGCCATGGACCAGTACGACGCGGCGTCGGGCAACTGCACATTGGACCAACTCAAGGACGGTTTTTACTTTGACCCGAACACCGGGCTGTGCGACAGCCGGCTCTTCGTGGGCGAGTACAAGGGGGGTGTGCTGGGGACGGGTACCGCCGCTCTCACCGCCGCGGCCCCGAAGGCGCCGCCGAAACAGCCGCAGAAGCTCCACCAGTTGACTCCGGCGCTCATGACCTCGTACTGGCCGCACGCGGACATCAGGCGTCCGGCGAAAAAACCCACGAAGGAGGAGTTGACAGCCGCGGAACCCGCGATGAAAGCGGCCTGGCGGAGAGAGGTGACGAACCCGACCGCCCTCGACCTTGGCGGCTTCCAGACAATCGCCGGCACCAGGTACGAGTCGATGATGGTGCCCCAGGCCAATCTCCACACACTTCTTCCGTACGCGCCGTCGGCCGATCACCCGCAGGTGACTGCGGCGCTCTCGCCGGCACGTCTGCTTTCGCCGGATTTCCTTGCCCGCATGAAGGAGGAGGCGACACACCCGGGCCCGTGCAAGCTCGACGCGTCGGCGTTCGAGCCGTCGATCCACCGCTTTGTGGAGGAGATGGCGGGCAGGCCGAGGATCGAGGTGTACAAAGCGCTCCGGTTCTGGATCTGGTACACGACCGCGCTTCACGAAATGGGCCACAACCTGGGCCTTCGCCACAACTTCCGCGGTTCGGCCGACCAGCAGAACTTCTCTCCCGAATACTGGACGCACTACAACGCCTATTGGGACAAGGTCGAGGCGCTCCGCGCGCAGTACCAGCCCTTGATAGACGCGGGCGACCCGGACGCCTACATGGCGTATGTCGCCGCCGTCGACGAGATCGCGTCGCCGCACAACCGTTTCGGCTCGACCTCGATCATGGACTACATGGGCGACTGGGTGAAGTGGCAGGTCCCGGTGGGCGCGTGGGACAGGGCCGCGGTTCTTCTGGGCTACGGCGACAAGGTCGAGATCATCGATGTCCGTGAGATCAGGGACAACGTGTATTCGTGCAACGGGAAGGATGGGACGCCCGCGGGCCTGATGGTCGTGGCCGACGAGCCGCCGGGAGAGAACTGCGCCGCCGGCGGCAAGGTGATAAGCTGCGGCCTCGACCTCGACGGCGACGGCATACTCGACGAGGTTGCCGAAGGCACGGTCACGGGGACCGAGGTCAAAACCATCGACTATGCGTGCAACGACGAAACCGGGGGGTCGGTGGCCCTGGTTGAGGTGGCCGCCGAGCCGGCGAGCTCAATCTGCGAGTTCGGCGGCAGGAAGGCCACGACCGGAGTGGACGTTGACGGCGACGGAAGGCTCGACGAAGGCATAGACCGGAAGTCGGTCCCGTATGCCTCTCTGCCGTGGAGGGTCGTGCCTTACGAGGACGGGGACTTCCGTCAGGGCAACGTGTGGGACGACCTCCAAACCGCCGAATCGGGCCGCAAGGTGCGGTACTACATGTTCTGCGGAGACGAGAAGGTGTTTGACGACGCGTTCTGCACGCGGTTCGACATCGGCGTGACGGCAACCGAGATCACGCGCAACTTCATCCGCGATTCGCAGCCGTCGTATTTCTTCAAGAACTTCAAGCGGCAGCGGTGGAACTTCGACAACATCGCCGACGGGTACTACATCAACAAGTGGGCGTGGTCCTACTATATGTACGGGAAGTCGTTGGGCGAAATGCAGTTGGCCAGCATGCGGTTCTCGGACAAAACGATCGACAAGAGCCGGCCGCAGGACGACTTCTGGGGGTCCATCTGGGACGGGATGAGCTTGATGGGAGCGGGCCCGGAAAAGCGCGACATGCTCCCCGGTTGCCACCACAACGGCGGCGAGGACCTGCTGAGGGCGTCGCTCCTTTTTTACTACTACCTGCTCTACGACGTGCTGGGCAGGCCCGACTACGGATACTACCAGCTCACGCGGGGCACTGACGCCAAATTGTTCTGGGAGGCGACGGACGAGCGTTTCATTGACACCAGCAAGCCCACCGGGAACGTGCCGACCGGCTACGGCTGGGGCTGGCAGGACAAGTACGACCAGCAGGCGGACGTCGACCAGTATTACCCGCACCTCGAGCGCATCGGGGTCGAACTGGACAAGATCGTCGCGCTCGAAATCATGTCGATCCCCGCGGCGATGAACGAGCCGCTGTACTTCGAAAAGGCCAACGGCCTCTCGTTCTGGAACTCGATCTGGACCAACACGGGAAGCCAGGCGTGGGAGGTCATGAAGGGGCTGATCACCGACAACTTTTCCCACGCGCAGACGGCGTGGTGCATGAAGTGCGACGCCAACTGCATCGCCGACTCGGCGACGTACCCGCCCCAGCTCAAGGCGTACCCGGTCGACTTCCTCGAGGGACTGCGGGCCGGCGGGATTGTGGGCGACCAGAAGCCGTCGGGCGCCTCCCGGTGCGGGCCGGACGAGTATCCCATGCAGCCGGGAATGGACGCGCTCTTCGCGATCTTCCCGATCTTCTTCGGAATCTCCGGCGCCTCGCACCCGTGGTACAGCAACAACCTTGCGGACCACATGGACAGCCAGGTCAAGGGCGGCAACCACCGGTTCGACATCCCGCCCGGGAGCGAGGTCGCCGAGTTCACGAACACCACCGGAACCAAGACCTACCAGGCGGTGAAACCCAAGGACGGGCTCGGGATCTCGTACCAGCTCGTGGCAAATGGCGCGCGCATCATGGACCGGATCAACGCCGTGGAGTACTGCCGGGAATGGTCGGTGTTCCCGCCGGACCGGACATGCGCGTGGGCCAGCGAGACCTACTCCGACGAGTACCCCTGCTGCGAGGACTTTGCGAAGGACGAAACGACCGGCACGTGCGCGTGGCCGCCGCTTCCGGAGGACCTTGCGGGCCGCGTCAACCACGATGACTGCGGGGAGGTGATCGCGTGCCTGTCCAGCCTGGCGGTTCCCGACTACTGCGAGCCGGAGGGATTCGACCCGATCTTTTCTCTGGACCTCGGCGCGCTGAAGTACCGCGACGTCGACCGGATCGAGGCGATGCTCATCATGATGCAGGACATGATTGACCTCGCCGGTCACTACCAGTGGCGGATCCCGGGGTACCTCGAAAACGACTGGTAGTCCGCCGGACGGCCTACGCCCTCTTGCCGAACGGCGCCAGCCAGGTGTTCTGGTTGCCGTCGTAGGCAAGGCGCACGGCCCGGGCGGCGTTGATGTTCATGAACGTGGGGCCGAGGTCGAACACGCTGGCGATATGCTTGCCGACCGAAAGCAGGTAGACGATGTTGCCCTTGAGGGTGATCTGCATCAGGTACTCGTAGCCCTCTTGGAACTTGACGCTCTCGATGAGATCCACGAACTTGGGGAGGACGAACTTCGTCCCTTCCTCCTTCCACACCACGTCGGCGACCCGCATCTTCTCGACAACCTCGACGGTGATGTCCTGCATGCGGGGCTCGCGAATCGTCTCGCCCGCGGTGTCCTTGACGAACGCGATGATCCGGACGATCTCTTTCTTGTGGTCGGGGGACAGGAAGAAATAAGGACTTGACGCCAGGACCGGGAGCAGGAAGGCCTTCTTTTCGGTGTGGGCCGGCCCGCCGCCGACACCCATTATGTGGGTCTGTTCGATCTCGATCTTGGCGGGGTCGAAAAGGTACGCGCCCTCGATGACCTCGCCCTCGAGAAACGGGACGAGGCCGACCCTCTCGTTGTTCTCGACGACGACCCCTCCGATGAAATCCGCGGGCACGGTCTTGATGCGAAGCCGCGTCTGATGGCCGTCCTCGACGAGCTGCCCGTAGCCGAACGCCGTGTTGACGATGCGCGTTTCGGTGAGCCCGGGCATCCGCGGTTTCGCCGTCCGCCGCGGCTTCGAAACCGGCGCGGCGGCCAGCGGTGCTGAGGGGGTCTTGAACTGGAGCGCTCGGCGCTCGGCGGTGGACGGCCGCTTCGGCGCCGGGGGGGCGCCGCCGAAGATCGACTTGAGTTTGTCCCAAACACCCATGAAGACGCCTTCAGCGTTCAGCCATCCGACCCTCTCATCATTGGCAGCCGCAGTAGTAGTTCCCGTAGCACGTGCCGCTGAACGGGGCGGTGTCGCAGTCCGTGTCGTAGTTGCAGTACTTCCGGCATCTCAGCGGCGTGCTGGAACCCTCGGGCGGTTTGCAGTACAGGGCGCTTTGGCATTCGCCGTCCGACGTGCACGCCTCGCACGGCCCCTTCTTGGGGCTGCTTGTGCAGACGTTGCCCGAGCAGACCTGCGGGAACGTGCAGTGCGAGTCGTTGAGGCACGCGGCACAGTATTCCGTTGACGTCGAACAGTACGGCCGCTCGGGGTGCGCCGACGCGCACTGCGCGTTGTCCTTGCACGTGGTGCACATGTCAAAGCGGCAGATCTCCGAGGCGCTGCACTCGGCGGAGGTTTCGCATTCGACGCACCGGCCGGTGTCAAGCTGGCATTTCCCGGTCAGGAAGAGGTTGTAACAGTCGTTGTCGGAGTGGCACGGGTCGTAGCAATTGCAGACTTCGTCGCCCGATGTGGCGCAGTTGGAATCGCGCATGAACAGGTCGCACGTCTCGAAATCCCCGCATCCCACGCGGCACCGCACCTGCGAACCGTTGTTGTACGTCGTGCAGACGGTCCCCGCGGGACACTGGCTCTGATCGGTGCAGTAGTCGCACAGGAGGAGCGGCGCCCGGCACTTGTGCGTCATCATCTCGCAGGTGTGGGGGCTTGCGCAGTCGTTGTTGTCGCGGCAGGCGACGCACGTCCGCGTGGAAACGAGGCAGAACGGTTCGGGCGCGGCGCAGTCGCCGCCGCCTATGCACTCGACGCAAACCTTGTCGCTGGCGCACTTCAAAGGGGCCGTGCAGTCCGGGTCGTCAAGGCACTGCACACACGCGCCGTGGGGTTTGACCGAGGTGTCGCAGACGAGAGGCGGCTGGCACTGTTGAGTGTTGTCGCAGCCCTGAACGCACGAATGCTGGAAGCACACGAAACCCAGCCCGCAGTCGCCGTTGTCGAGGCAGTCCACGCACTGGTGCGCGGTCGTGTCGCAGCGCCGGCCGGGGCACTGCGCGTCCTGCGTGCAGTAGAAGACGCATTTCTGGCTCAAGCACTCGAAGTCGACTGCACAGTGGCTCTTGTTGAGGCACTCCACGCACAGCCCGTTCCCGGCCGAGGTGTCGCAGTGCCCGGCCTGGCAGTCGCGGTCCGAGCGGCAGCCCGGTTTGCAGACGTTCTGGACGCAGATGTTCCCGAGCGGGCAGTGGTCGTCCGAGAGGCATTGCACGCACACGCCGGTGTTCAGGTCGCACTTCATCCCGGGACAGTCAACGTCCGTCTTGCACTTGAACAGGCACATGCCGTTTTCGCAGGTCCGCCCGTCGGCGCAGTCGTTGTTGTCGCGGCACTCCACGCACGTGCCGGGGAGCCCCTTTGTCGTGTCGCAGATCAGGGGGGAGTTGCAGTCGCGGTTCATCCGGCAGCCCGCCTTGCATGCCGCGTCCAGGCATATCGTTCCAAGCTCGCAATCGGCGTCGACAAGGCAGTCGACGCACTCGCCCTTCTGGGTGTCGCACTTCCGGCCGCCGCAGTCGGCGTCCCCCGTGCACGGCTGTCCCGCATCGGGCGCGCCGGTGTCGTCAGGACCGGTGTCACCCGGGGCGGCGTCGGCCTTGCCGGCGTCGTCTCCCGGCCCCGCGTCGGGGTCGGGTCCCGAGTCCGCTCGGCCGCCGGAGTCGTCCTTGCCGCCGTCGGAGGCGCCGGGGGCGTCTCCCGAAACGCCGCTGTCCCCGTGCGGCCCGGCGTCGTCCGCCGTCCCGCCACCTCCCGAAACATCTATCGCACCGCCGGCGCATCCCGAGGCCGCAAGCGCCGCCGCGGCAAAGAGCACACACCCCGCCGACTTGACCCACCTCATGCGAATCCCTCCGGTTTGTTGACAGCGCAACTTCAATATACTAACACTCATCAAATGGAAAAAACAGGCCTTCGCATCCTTGCCCCCGCGATGCCCGCCTTTTTTGTCATGTGCGGCTGCGCCGCCGATCTTGACGTGCCCGAAGAGGCCCAGATCGCGTGTTCGTCCGAGGCCGACTGCCCGGCGGGTTGGACGTGCAACCAGAACCTGGAGAAGTGCGTGAAGACCGGCAACATGGACCAGACGGCGCCGGCGTTTGCCGGGACGCCGGTGGTTTTGCCGCCGGTCGTGACGCAGGGCGTGACGGTGCGGGCGGCCTTTGACGTGAGCGAGGAGCTGGTGGCCGCGCCCGAGGTGACAATCGATCTCCGCGGGACACTTGCGTCCCTGGCCCTCGATTCCGCCGTGAGCCGCGGGAATCACTACGAGTTCACCTACTACGCCACGGGCGACGAGCCCCGGACGACCTGCCAGATCTTCGCGACGATGCTCGACAAGGGGGGAAACAAGACGGCGGGCGCCCTGATCGGGGGCGTCATGTTCGATTTCGCGGCCCCGGACATAGCGACGGCCGCGGTGGCGTACGGGCCGCCGCCCGATAGCCCCGTCACGTCGGTCAAGCGCGCCACGACCGGTGGCACGATATCGGTCACCATACTGGCGACCGAGCTCCTCTCGACCTCCCAGCCGCCCTCTCTGACGGCTTCAAACGGCATGACGACGCTCGATTTCGCCATCGTGCCCGGAAGCGTCACGGCCGTCGGTGCGGTGTTTCAGGTCATGGTCCCGGAGGGGGCCGCCGAGGGCCTCTACTTCCCGCTTGTGATTCTCACCGACGAGGCCGGGAACAAGAATTTCATGGCGACGTTTTCGGATCCGGCCATCGTGGTCAAGAACTCAAAGCCGCGGATCATCGTGGACCAGGCGCAGGTCACGTTCGTCAGGTCGCCTCTGGGCAACGCCGCCGGGGAGGATCGCGGCGCGCACGCCTTTCCGGCCGGGCCGTATTTCGCGCTCGCCCCGTCGGACCCCCTCGACGGCCCGGCCTCGATCCCCGCGTCGGCGTTTGCGCATTCCGGGGGGCCGGCGCCGGTGCTCGTGCGTGTGTGGAGCGATTCCGACAAGACCTCGCTTTTGGGCGATGCGGTGCCGAATTCCGACGGAACATGGCCCCGGAAGCGCCTGGTGAACCTCGATGTGCCGGCCGTGTACGTGACCGGGGTCGACGATGCCGGAAACGAGTCGGACCCCGTGGGTATCGGCAATGTCGAGTGGGTCGGGACGCCCAACCCGCCGCGGTACGGGAAGTCGCCGCACGCGCTTTTTGCGGACGGTTACGCCGCGGAATCGCGCCTGCTCCAATCGGGGTCGTCGCAGGCGGAGGCGGTCGGCGTCGAAGGGACGGACGGGACCGCGCTTTCAGCCCGGGCCGAGATGGTCTGGCGCGAGCGCGTGCCGTCCGCGCCGGTCGGGCCGCGTCTGGTGCACACCGCCGCCTACGACACCGCCCGCGGCAGGATGGTGATGTTCGGTGGATGGGACGGGACGAAACTTCTTCAAGACACCCTCGAGTGGGACGGGCTTGCGTGGTCCGATCGCACGCCCGCGGGACGAAAGCCGCCCGTTCGCATGTCCACCGGGGCCGCGTATGACTCGGCGCGCGGGCGCACGGTGCTGTTCGGCGGATTCAACGGCCTGGGCGGCTATCAGGACACGTGGGAGTGGGACGGGACCGACTGGTCCGAAAGACAACCGGTCGGGGTCTTGCCGGGACTCCGGTCCGGTCACGCGATGGCCTGCGATTCGACGCGGGGGCGCATCGTTCTGTTCGGAGGGCGCGACGGCGGGGCCGTTCTTGGTGACCTTTGGGAGTGGGACGGCGCCGAATGGAAACAGGAAGGACCGGCCGGCACGTGGCCGCCGGCGAGGTCCGACGCCGCAATGGCTTTCGATTCGGCGCGGGGGCGCGTCGTCATGTTCGGCGGGTGGTCGGAGAACGACACTGCGTTGGGCGACCTCTGGGAATGGGACGGAAACGCGTGGTACGGGATCTCGGAGGCCGGGCCCGGCCCGAGGGTGTACCATTCGATCGTGTTTGACGCGGGTCGCGCAAGAGCCGTCTTTTTTGGCGGCTGGAACGGACAGGACTTCCTGGATGATGTGTGGGAGTGGGACGGCGCGGCGTGGACAAACCCGCAGTCCGGCGTGGGGCCGAAGGCCCGCGGGGCGCACGTCTCGGCGTACGACAGCCCGCGGAAACTCAGCGTGATCGGCGGCGGGTGTGCCCTGTTCGGCAGTGCTTCGGAGTGCGGCGAGGCGATGCAGGACACGTGGGGCTGGGACGGCACGGGGTGGCGGAACCTGACACCGGGGGCCGAATGGCCCGGCGAGCGGTTCGGGCACGCGATGGCGCACGACGCCGCGCGCGACCGGACCGTGCTCTTCGGCGGCAGCAGGGATTTCGTCTCGGGACTCAATCAGGACACGTGGGGCTGGGACGGCGTCGCGTGGACCGAGCGGACGTCGGCTGACTCAAATCCCCCGGCTCGCGGGGGGTGCGGGATGGCTTTCGATTCGTCGCGAAGCCGTCTTGTCGTATTCGGCGGGTGCGACAGGTTCGACGGCAACCTTCTTTGTTCGTCGTTCCTTGACGACACCTGGGAGTTGGACGGCGATTCTTGGATCGAGGCGACGCCCGCCGGCGCCCGGCCCGCGGCACGCTACGCGCACGCGATGGCGTACGACACGGCGCGCGGCAAGTCGGTGCTTTTCGGCGGGTCCCCCGAAAACGGGTTCCTTCAGGACACGTGGGAATGGGACGGGACGGAATGGGTCGAAAGGGTCGTCGCGGGAGCGAAACCCCCCGCGCGGGACAGCCACGCGATGGCCTTCGACGGAGTCCGGGGAAGGGTCGTGCTCTTCGGAGGCTGGGACGGGACCGGCTTTTTCGACGACCTGTGGGAGTGGGACGGCTCTGTGTGGGTGCAGATCCCGCGGGCGGGAGACTGGCCCGATGCGCGGGGCAACCCCGTACTGGTCTTTGACCCCGGGCGCGGCCGGACGGTGCTTTTTGGCGGAGACGTGAGCACGGGCACGGTCCAGGTTCGGGACACCTGGGAGTGGGACGGGACGCGCTGGTTCGACGTGACCCCTTCCGATCGTTCGCCCGCCGCCAGGGCCGCTCACGCCGGCGCGTTCGCCGGCGCCGCGAAGACGCTTTTGGTGTTCGGCGGTTTTTCCGAAAACAGCATTCTGGGCGATCTTTGGGAAAGGCTCGAGGATCCCGACAGGCGTCCCGCGGTCCAGTTCGACGTGAGCACCGAAGGGGCCGGTTTTGACCCTGCCGCGGTCTCGCAGGTGCGCGCGCGCGCGTACGCGGGCGGGGTGTTCTCCCCGTTCGATTCGGGCGCAACCGGCGCCACACTTTTCGGCTGGTCCACCGGCGGCCCCGGTCTTCCGCCGGGAAGTTGGCAGGCGCTGGGCTCCAACGCCGCCGGCCTGAACGATATTCCGCCGTACCTCGCCGGGCCGGACGAGACGCTCATCTCTTGGACCTCGAACGACGCCGCCCAGGCAAGGCGTTTCATCACCGAACGCGACGGGAAGATGTCGTTCCAGATCGGCCCGTCCGGCCCCACCGGCACCGGCGCCCGCGAAGCCGCCATGGCGGTCGACTACATCGAAGTGCGGGTGAGGTATCAGGCGGAGTGATCAACCGCAGACCTCCCGGCCCCCGCCAGGGGGCGGCACACGCCCGCCCGCCTCCGTCCGCGAGTGACCATATGTGTCCGACCCCCAAGGTCCCTTCTTGCCCCGGGTCCTTCGCGGACGGTCGGCGCGTTGATGTTTCGGCCGATTGTCCGGCATCGGAGATTGGCTCGTCCGAGCTTTTCTGTACCATATGCGAGGTTCCAAAGATCCGGATTCTGGGCTAGACTGACCGCAGATCCCCCTCGGGGGGGGACAACCGGGGGCGGGGGTGGTGCATCTGGTTTAGCGGACGGGGCGCGGCCCGGGCGGGAGGAAACACCATGTATCAGAAGGTCGTCATCAGGTTCTGGGATGACACCACGATGCGCGGGTATGCCGAGAACTTCGCGCCCGACAAGGGCCTTTTGACGCTTTCGCCGGCAGGCCGCGCGGGGACCCACGTTCTTGTGCGCCTGGACGACGTGAAGGCGGTGTTCTTCGTGAAAAATATGGGTTCGCCGGGCCGCAACAAGAAAAAAGGGTTTTCGCAGGATGACCGGCGCCTGGGCACGCGCGTGATGGTCGAGTTCAAGGACGGCGAAAAGATGTGGGGCGCAGTCTTTAACGCGGCGGCCATCCACGGCGGCGATTTCTTTTTGTACCCGGCCGACGGGTCCAGCAACAACGAAAAGGTCTTCATCCCGCGCAACGCCATCGCCGCGATACACCAGGGCTAGTACGACACGCCCACGGTGATCGTGTGGATGGTGATTCCGAGTTCGGCGGTCTTGGCGACCACCTGTTCCTTTGTGTGCACGGTGAGGCTGCCTTCGAGGGGCGGGGCGTCGGTGATGACGATGATCATGCGCCTCGTGAGGCTCTCCCATTGGAGTTTCGTCGCGGTCTCCCAGACGGCGTCGTATAGCGATTCGGGCCAGTCACACCCGCCGTCGGCGTATATCGAGTTGACGAACGCCTTGATTTCGGAGGTGATGCCGGTCATATCGACAAGCCCCGACGCGTTGGACTGATACCACGGGCTGTCGCATTCCATGTTGTCCTTGTACCACGCGACGGCCAGACGGCCCTCGTTGGCCGCTACGGCGGCCATGATCGAGTCGATGTTCTCGGCCACCGCGGCCTGATCGTCGCCCATGCTGCCGGTCGCATCGAGCAGGATGGCCACGTCCTCGCCTGCTCCGCCGCGCGTGTCCTGGATCTTGCCGATTTGGCCCGGGACGTCCTCGGCCGAGGGGGCCACGAGGGTTTCGCCCTCCTGGACCGGCGGAACGCCTTCGCCGCCCGAAGAGGCGCCGGGTTTGGTGAGGTCGCCGTTTTTGTCTTTCGCCTCGCAGTCAATGACATAGGATTCGCCCAGAAGGTCCTCCTGCGCGCTCAACGCGTCGGCGATGAGTTTGTCCGCGTCCTTGCCGAGGTCCTCGCGGGTGAGCCCCGCCATCTTGAGCAGTTCGTCAAGGCACCACACGCCGTCCTTGCCGGCGGCCTCCTTGATGGCGTCCCTCACCTCTTCACACGCGGTCAATGCGCCCGTCAAAGCACAGCAAACAAGAACTGCAATCACCCAGGCGTTCCTCGATTTCATGGCTGCTTCCTTTCCGGTGGCGGACTTCAGGAACGGAATGTACCAAAAGGCCCGGCAAATGACAAACGCCGCGACGGGTCGCGGCATTCAAAAAAAGTGCTCTGATTGCCGGCGCAGGTCGGCGTGCTCCGATGTTCCGTCGAACCCGCCCGGCGCGCCACAGGCGCAGCCGCTCTTCAGCCCGGGGCATGAAGCCTGCGAAGCCGTCGCCGCGACGGCGGAGCAGGCACGCCCAGGGAAAGGGATTCCAAGAAGTGCGAGAGCCCTGAAGGCGCGAGACGCGATTCGGCAACCGAATGAAACTGGTCTATCAAACTTGGCCGCCGGTCACGTGAATACCAAGATCCGGTGCCGAAAGATGCGCGAGCAACGCCAGAAAAGCCGCGATCACTACGAGCCAGGCCACCAGGAGTCTCTTCCTTTTCGAGACCGGCGCGAAATTGAACCCGATGGCCAGCGCGAGCAGGACCATCCACGAAATCGACCACCAAGAAGATGCCACCACACAACGCCAAATCGAGGCGTGGCACGTGATGTGTCCAAACGACCAGTCTGCACGGTCGAACGTCAACATCGCCGCGGCGAATCCCGCCATCAAAAACAACTGATCAACAGCGGCCTTAAACCTGTCAATGTGCCGCGCCCAGAACGTGTCTTTCTGCGGCCTCGGTTTGAACAACCACCGCGTAAGGACGCCCGATTCCCGGTCCTCTTGCTCGCTCAGCCTGTGCCACAACCACTCGCCAAAATGCCTCGCCAGAAAAGAGTCCTCGCCCGTCCCCTCGCGGCCCTCGCGGACGAGATCGACATCGGCTTCGGAGACGTCGGGCGGGTCGGGACTGCCGATGAAAAACATGGTGTCCGGAATCTCCGCGACCCTTTCGATGTTTTTGAGGGACCTTTCCATCTTGACCAGCAGGTACCACTGATTCACCTTGGAGAGGACGACATCCTCATCCGTGATTCCAAACGCCTGAACCACCCGCCCGGCGACGCTCGCCTCGCAGCCTTTTCGAACCATCAGGCAGTACCACGCGGGCATCAATGCTCCACCGAATCTGAACGAGGAAGCGAGGGGTCAACGCAGACGCCAGGCCAAGCCATCGGACTGGCCGAGATTGCCAAACGGGTGAGCCAAGGGACCTCTCCTCCGGCCAGTTCGAAGATTTTGGCAAATGTCGGCGCCGCAGAAAAATACCAGAAACCGCACGCCCCAATGCCGACCAGAAGCACGACGCGGGTGAAGATCACGTCAAGCTGTCTTGCGGGCGTGGGTGGGCTCGGAACCTGTTTGCTTGCGGTGAGCACGAAACCCCCTTCGTCCAATCAACCTCGCCGCCGCGCACACCAATCATTCTTGTCGCAGTATACCGCCTTCTGCCCGCCGTTTCCAGGCGCGACTCAGTCTCGACCTCGTCCCGTAGGGACGGCCGAGATTAGGTGGGGGGGGACTTCGATCCATGTTAGTATCCCCGCGTCCCGCCGTATTTTTGGAGGGCGAAAATGATAAGTGTTCGAAAAGTCGTTTTGTCAGGACTTGCGATTGCGCTCTGTTCCTGCGCCGCCGCGCCGGTCGCGCCGCAAAGGGCCGCAGCGGGGGACTACTCGGCCGCCATCGCAGAGGTCACGCGGCTCATCGCCGAAAGAATGGACGAGATCGACATCGCCGGCCTGTCCATCGCGCTTGTCGACGACCAGAAGGTCGTTTGGGCGCAGGGTTTTGGGATGGCCGATCGCGGGAAGGGCATTCCTTCGGAGCCCGAAACCCTTTTCATGGCCGGGTCGGTTTCAAAGCTCTTCACCTCGACCGCGGTCATGCAGCTCCACGAGAAGGGAAAGCTCGACATAGACAAGCCCCTCTTGAACTACCTTCCGAAGTTCAGGATCCGCACGCGCTTTCTGGACGCCGGACCCGTGACCATCCGGCAGATGCTCACGCACCGTTCCGGGCTTCCGACCGACCACGTCAAGGGCGAGTTTTCGACAAGTCCCGCGCCTCTCAATACCCTTCTTGCCGAGATCGCCGAGGACCACGCCGCTTTTCCTCCCGGGTACATGTGGAGCTACTCGAACCTTGCAATGTCGCTTCTGGGATTGATGGTCGCAAGCGTTTCGGAAAAGGATTTCGCCGAATCCGTCGAGCAGGCGATCCTCCGCCCTGCGGGCATGGCTGATTCGTCGTTCGTCCTGAGCGACGCAGTCAAGGCCCGGCTTTCCAAGGCGTACAAGGATGGCGCCGAAAAGGACGAAGTTCCCATCCGCGACACGCCGGCCGGTGGCCTGTACACAAACGTCCTGGACCTTGCCAGGTTCTCAAGCGTGGTATTCGCCGGGGGGAAATCGGGCGACCGCCGGATCATCGGCTCCAAAACGCTTGAAGAGATGCTCAAGGTTCAAAACGAAGGCGCGCCGCTCGATTTCGATCTCAAAATGGGCCTCGGGTGGATTCGTCGGCCGGTGCGTGGCCTCGAACACGCCGGCAGGGTGGCGTGGCACAACGGCGCGACCCTGTGCCACCGGGCCTCGCTCGTCATCCTTCCGGATCACAAACTCGGCGCCGTAGTCCTTGCCAACACCGCATCGGCCGCGAGGGCCGCGGACGAGATCGCTGCCGCCGCGCTTCGGCTGATGCTCGAAGCCAGGACCGGGGATGCCCCGCCCAGGCAAAAAGAAACGGAAAGCGCCCGGGCCGGTTTCACGAAGGCCGCGCTTGCCGGGTTCGAGGGCCGCTACGAGACCGCGGCAGGGCTCGCGACGGTGCGGGCGCGCGGGGGTTACCTCGAAATCGAACTTGGCGGGAAGACCCTGCGCGCATATCCCAAGAAGGACGGGACGTTCCGGCTCGAGTACCGGTTGCTGGGCCTGATTCCGTTGGGCATTGCCGATCTCGAGAGGATGCGGATGTCGTTCGAAACCGCCTTGGGGCGTGACCTCATCGTAGGGACGCGCGACGGCCTGAGATCGCTTTTTGGGTCCCGGGTGAAACACCGCGAGGTCCCGGCCGCGTGGGCGGCGCGCGCCGGGGCGTACGGGATCCTCAACAAGGGCGACGACGCTGTTTTCCCCGACAACGTCAGGCTGGAGGTCGAGGACGGCCTGCTCATCATAGGGTTTTCGATCCCGGCGATCTCGAAGGAACCAATCAAAATCTCGCTCGACCCCATCTCGGAGAGTGAGGCGATAGTCCAGGGCCTCGGCCGCGGCAAAGGCGAAACGCTCTCGGTCGTGACCATAGAAGGACAGGACGTTTTGCAGTATTCGGGGTTTCGATTTGCGAGAGCGGGCGAGTAACGGGTGACGACAAGCAATTGACCTTATTGCCAATGTGGGCGTTTGTGAGTAGAACAGCAGACTGAAAGGGCCCTCCACAGCCTCACGCCCGAAAGGGTGTGGGGTGTCACTAAGGCAGCCCCGGTCCTTTGACCGGGGCTGTTCCTCATGACGGGGGTCGCTACGCGAGCGTCCCCCCCGTGCCCCCCGCTCGCGTCGGCGGAGTGAATCCGCCTTCACTCGCGCCCCGGCCGCGTTACCGCCGCGAGCCTCCGCGTTGACATCGCCGGCGCGGGTAACTAGAGTCGGCGCGTGGCCGGCGAACTCAATTCATTTGCATCGGTCGCGCTCCCTGTGCCTCTCCGGATGGTCTTCACGTACAGGGTGCCGGCGGAGATCGACCGGTGGGTTGCGCCCGGTGCCGCCGTCGAGGTGAGGCTAAGAAACGCGCGCGAGACCGGAATAGTACTCGAGCGCACCGCGAGGCCAGCGGGGATCGCCGATTCGGCCATGAGGGACGTGCTCGACGTGCGCTCGTCCACGCCCATCTTCCCGCCCGACATGTTTGCGTTTCTCAAGTGGGCGGCCGAGTATTACCTTGAGCCGATTGGCGAGATGCTGCGAGCGGCCGCGCCGCCGGGGCTTTTTGCCGACAGGAACTTCTCGGTCCACACGACCGGTCGGGACGCGGGCGGAGTCGAAAACCCCGACGCGCTCAAGGTGCTCGCGTACCTTTCGAATCGCGGCGCCGCGCGGCTTTCGCAGGTCGTGTCCAAATCGGGGGCGCGTTTCCCGAGGCTGGGCTGCTCTCTCCTTGGCGAGTCGGGGCACGCGCGTGTGTGCGCCGGGGCGCATTCTGCCGCCGCAAAAAAGGTCGTACGGCTGGCCGGAGAACCGTCCGAGGAAGTCGTGGCCGATCTGTTTCGGAAGTCCCGCCGGACCGCGGAACTCCTGGATCTTTTGGTATTTCGCGGCGAGGTCCCGCTCTCCGAACTGGAGGCGCGTTTCAAGGGCGCGGGCGAGAAGGTCCGGAAACTGCGCGAAATGGGACTTGCCGTGGATGCGGTCCCCGATGAACAACCCGCCGCCGGGGGACCGACGGTCCCGCTCAAGCCTCCGCCTTTCGATCTGTCGGCTGACCAGACAACCGCCCTCGAAAAGATCGCGTCGGCCCTGGGCCGCGGGTTTGCTTCGATGCTCCTTTACGGCGTCACGGGTTCGGGCAAAACCGAGGTCTACCTGCGCGCCGCCGACCTGACACTCCGCTCGGGCAAATCCGTGCTGATGCTCGTCCCCGAGATATCGCTTTCGCCCCAGCTCGCGGCCCGAACCCGGGCGCGCTTTCCCGCCGAGGTCGCCGTCCTTCACAGCGGCCTTCGCGAGGCCGATCGGCTGGCATCGTGGCTCGACGCCGCGTCGGGGCGGCGCCGCGTGGTGCTCGGGGCCAGGTCCGCCGTCTTCGCGCCGCTTAGGGACATCGGGCTTTTGGTCGTGGACGAGGAGCATGAGGGGGCATACAAACAGGAGGAGAGCCCCCGGTACCACGGGCGCGACCTGGCCATCAAGCGCGCGCAGATGTCCGGGGCGGTCGTCCTCCTCGGCTCGGCCACGCCTTCGCTCGAGTCGTACCACAACACCGTGGTCGGGAAGTCGGTCCTGCTTTCGCTCCCCGAGCGCGTTACCGGCCGGGGTCTTCCCGAAGTCGTCACCGTCGATCTCGGCGAGGCGAAGAAGAGGCAGGCCGGGGGCAGTGGCCAGTCGCCGGTTGCCAGCGGCCAGCTGCCATCGGCCGGCGACCGGCCTCCGGCCTCCGGACTCGCGCCTCACGCCTCACGCCTCGCGCCTCTTCCTTTCTTCCTCACCCCCCAGCTTCTGATCATGCTCGGCCAGGCCATCGAGGCGGGGCGGCAGGTGATACTTCTGCTCAACCGGCGCGGGTACTCGTCGTTTGTCGTATGCCGGGACTGCGGCCACCAGTTCATGTGCGACCAGTGCAGCGTTTCGATGACGTACCACAAGGTGCGCCGCGCGTTCATCTGCCACTACTGCGGCCGGATGGTCCCCCTTCCCGAGCGGTGCCCCGCGTGCGAGCATGAGCGGCTCGAGATGTTCGGGCTCGGGACCGAGCGCGTGGAGGCCGAGATTGCGCTCCGTTACCCGCAGGCGAGGGTGCTCCGGCTCGACCGCGACGTTGCGCGCGATTTCACCGACGTCGAACGTGTGATCGAGACGTTCGCGTCCGGCGGGGCGGACGTCTTGGTGGGGACGCAGATGGTCGCAAAGGGCCACCATTTTCCCAACGTGACTTTCGTAGCCATCATCATAGCCGACATCGGACTCTCGGTCCCCGATTTCCGGGCGGGCGAACGGTTGTTCGGGCTACTGTCGCAGGTGGCGGGGCGGTCGGGGCGCGGAACCGACGAGGGGAGGGTGCTCATCCAGACGTTCAACCCGGGCCATTACACGGTCGAGGCGGCGAAGCTCCACGACTACCGCGCGTTTTTTGAAACCGAGATCGCCGCGCGAAGGTCGCTTCTGTATCCGCCGTTTTCGAGGCTCATACGCGTCGTCTTCGAATCGGCCGGCAAGGAGAAGGCCATCGAGGCCGGCGACCGTTTTGCGGGCGACGCCGCCCGCGCGGCCGGGCGCGGCGTGCAGGTGCTGGGTCCGGCGCCGTGCGTCATTGACCGGATCAAGGGGGCCTGGCGGTACCAGGTGGTGATCAAGGGAAAAACGCTGGGACCGGTCAAGAAGGCAATCGGTGCGATGCTGCGCCCCGGGGGCGCGTGGCATCGTATGGTTGGGGTGCGGCTGGTGGTGGATGTCGATCCCATCGGCATGTTATAGTCACGCGGGGTCCGGAGGTGCGGATCATGGCCCTGAGGAAGATCCTGGTGTGGCCCGACAAGAGGCTCGAGGAAAAGGCACGGCCGGTTGTCCGGGTGGATGACCGGATACGCAAGCTGCTGGACGACATGGCCGAGACAATGTACGCCGGCGAGGGTGTCGGTCTGGCCGCCACGCAGATCGGCGAACCGGCGCGCGTGGCCGTCATCGACGTTTCGGGCGCGGACGAAAAGGTGCCGCTCATCAGGGCGATCAATCCCGAGATCGTCGAGTCCGAGGGGAGGGTGACGCACGAGGAGGGCTGCCTGTCGCTTCCCGAGGTGCGCGAGGAGATCGCAAGGTTCGAAAAAATCAAGGTCCGCTACAAGGACCCCGAAGGCAATACCGTCGAAACAGCCGCCCATGGCCTGCTCGCCCGCGTGTTCCAGCACGAGATAGACCACCTCGACGGCAAGCTCCTGTTCGACCGCCTTTCGGCCCTAAAGCGCGGCCTCATCAAACGCAAGCTCAAGAAAGCCAAACTTAACACCCGCGAAGACCGCGAAGACCACGAACTCCGCGCGGCGGAGTGAACGTTTTCTTTTCGCTTCGGCCCGCGCCGCCGAAGTTCAAGACCCCGTTCGAGCGAGGGTGAAATGAAAAAGAAGATGTGCAGTTTCTGCGGTCATTCCAAACTTCCAATCCCGGGTGCTCTCGAAAATCGAATCCGATTTCGAGAGGATTCACTTCAAAGGCAAGAAGGCGTCCGCCCGCGTCATCGTGCCGGTAGAGTCGTTCGCCAAGGCGCACTGACGGTCGCATGTCGCACGGACTCGGCGGAAGGTTGGCGTTCATGAGCCGGGAGAAGCTATTCACGCATGCGCTTCTCACGGCAGGGGCCATCGCTCTCTTGGCCGCTCTGACCGTTGGGGGTTACATAGCGTGGGTAACTTTGGAATGTCGCTACCAGGTGAGGCACGGTCCAACTCTTGACCGGAATCTTGGATTCACGTACGCCACACCATATTTTTTGATTGATGGTCGTCTCCAAGAGGTGATGACGCTGTATCCCAAGGTTGGCGGGCCAATGCATCGGGGGGGCGTGACGGACGATGACATTGTAGTCGGCGAGGGATCAGTGGTATGCAGCTTCTATCGCAAGCTTGAGAGCGCTCGCGGGAAACAAATGCGGTTTTCGGTGGTCGCAGGAGGCGACGGCCCGCCTTTGAACAAGCGGCCGATTCGCAGTATCACGGTCGACGTCCCACGCCCGAATCAGTAGTCGCGGCGCGCCGGCAGCCTTGTCTGGCGCAGGGCTGAACGACAACGGATGATTCCCGAGACCGGAAACACAAAGACCCCCGGTCACCCAAACAGGCGGCCGGGGGTCGAAACTTTTTGAGTGTGCAAGATCGCACGCGGCGAAATCAGCTTCCGCCGCGACCGAGGTTCTTGTCCATGATGAGCACCAGTTGATTCCTCTGCCACCTTCTCCCATGCCGCCGATGGCAACAAGGGACTTCCATCGGGACGGCGTGACCCCGCCGCCCGAGGGCCACCCCGAGCGGGGCGCACACAAGTTCATGGTCCAAGACCTCGGCGCATTGAAGAACGTCTTCCCTGCGCTGGAATCCGTGGCTGTCGATGTCTCCGTCCTGGCCGTCACGCCTCGTCTTCGGGGAGTTGGCCGAGCCAGGTTTCCCACGCGCGACGCAGTTCTGCCACGGTCTGGGGAATGAGGGCCAGAGGTTCCTCGACCATTTCCCAACGTACCTCGATGCTGTAACCGTGGACAAAACGATGGCGGAACTTCAGGTAGCGGCGCAGGCGCTCCTTGGTTCTTCAGCGAGGCGAGCCTTCTTCATAAAGCACGCGCCTCTCTTTTGAAACGATGCAGAAAAACTCCGGATTCTCTTCCATGCTCACCAAGTCGAGCGGAACATCCAGTACTCTCTCGGCCGCGACATCCGCCGCTACGACCGTGTTCAGCGGAATTCCTTCGACTGCCAGGTCAAGGTCGCGCGCGTGCTCGGGGTCCCGGGCATAACTTCCAAAAAGCAACACTCGCCGCGCCCCGAAGCCGCGCAGGATCTCAACCACCATCTTCAACCGTTCTTCCGGGACCGTCATCTTGAACACCTTTCACTTAAGTCAGTGTAACACAACAACATCCCACGTCCAGCGATTCGACCCGACGTCCCGAAGGGCCTCGATCACCTGTTCCCGGGTCGATCGGAAAGTTCAGGAGACTTTTTTCGCGTGGCGGGGTCCGGTAGCGCGTGCACGCAATCACGCCCGGGTGAGGGCGTTCTCGCTGACGAACAGGTTGCGGGACCGGAATGCCGGCGGGCTTTGCAGAATCAGGACCGCACGCAATGACGCCAGTGGAGATGCGAAATATGGACGGTGCAATTTCCGTTGCTCCGCGGCGGTCCAGGCCGGAACTGGGAACCGGTATGCGCGCGCCAGCTCCTCGGCGGTCGCCGCCAGATACGCGTCCTGCACCCGGCCCGTCTCGCCCACGCTTGGCTCGATCAAAAGCGGCCTGTCGGAAAGGGCTTCGGCGGTTGGTGCGGCGTAGAATTCGTCAAGGAAGTTCGCAAGGCAACGGTCGAAAGAGTCGCCGCCGAGCGTGAGCTTGGCCACTTCCGCCAGGTTTTTCGGCCTCATATTTTCCCCTCGTCGAACAGACCTTCCACAAGATACTGGGTCTTCACCGTGATCTGGTTCGCCGGGTAGTATTGCCCGACCAAGTCCAGGGCTTCCTTTGCCGATTTCAATTTCAAATGCCGTATCAGGAAAACGATATCCGCCACGTCGGATGGCTCGTCCGTTGTCGTGCCGACGCGGGCGGCCATGCACTTCATGGCCAGCAGGTACTCCGGCACGGGCATTGTGAGCCGCAGATACGGGAACTGGGGGAGATTCCCGGCGGTCGTCTCGTGGCGCGTAGAGACGAAACCTTTGACGCCGTCGTTCAACCAACCGGCAGGCAGATTTCGTTCTTCGGCGACCCGGCGGGCGAGCTCGCGAAGCGTCTGCGCCGGTTGGAAAAGCGCATCCACGTCCTTGGTCGTGAGCCGCGCCGTGAAAGCGAGTACCATCACCGTGCCGCCGAACAAGCAGACCTCGCCGGTGACACCTTGTTTGCCGAGTTCGTCCGACAACGCGCGAAGGGCGTCGAGGATTTGCTCTGCGGTGAGAGTGGAAGCCGGCGTTTGTTTGGACTCGCTCATCGTAGGCAAGATTACCGCGAACCGAAGAGTTTTTCCAGCTTCGAAGTCACCCCGCGCTTCGAAGTCACCCCGCCCCGGTCAACTTCTTGTCGAGGATCAGCATGAGCTGGTTGCGGTCCTCCATCTCGAGGGCGGCCTCCAGCCCGGGGGCGTCGATTGAGACGTTTAGGGCCTCTTTCGTCATGCGGAGGCCAAGCGGGTTCTTTTCGAGCATCGTGTTGGCGATCGCGTCGGCGGCCTCCAGGAGTTTCTCTTTGGGGACCATCCGGCTCGCGAAACCCAGGTGCATGGCGTCGTCGGCGCTCATCCAGTTGCCTGTGAGCATGAACTCCGCCGCCCGGCCCGATCCAATCAGGCGGGGGAGGAAGTAACTGCACGCCATGTCGGCGCCGCCCAGGCCAATGTTGATGTACGCGGCGGAGAACCTCGCGTCGGGCGTTACGATGCGGACGTCCGAGGCCATTGCCATCGAGAACCCGAGCCCGGCCGCGCTTCCGTGGACGCAGGCGATGATGGGCTGCGGGGCCTGCCGCATCGCCAGCAGAACGCGCGAGAGCCTCCGTTGTTCGTTGTACATGGCCGTGGTGTCCTTGGCGAACATCACCGGGGCGAAGGTCTTCATGTCGAGCCCCGCGCAAAAGCCCTTGGCGACGCCGCCGTCAAGAATGACGACCCCTGTGTCGTTGTCGTACCCGCGGTCCCGCCAGAAAGCCTCGAGCTCGTCCACCATCGGGTAGTCCACGGCGTTGTAGCTCTCCGGCCGATTGAGCGTGAGGCGGCCGATGCGTCCGTCTTTCCGATACTGGATGGCTGCCATATTGTTCTCCTTTGTTCTTCTTTTGCGGGCGGCGATGTCGTGCTACGATGCCGCCGTTCTCTTTATCACACTCAAAAGGAGAATCACATGGCCACGGCCACCATCAAGACCAAGTTCGGCGACATCGGCATCGAGTTTTTGCCCGCGGCCGCGCCAAAACACGTCGAGAACTTCCTAAAGCTCGCACGCGACAAGTTCTATGACGGGACCACGTTCCACCGCGTGATCCCCGGTTTCATGATCCAGGGCGGCTGTCCCAACACCAAGGCCGGCGCCAAGGGTCAACCCGGCACTGGCGGTCCCGGATGGAACGTCAAGGCGGAGTTCAACAAGACCTCGCACGCCCGCGGGGTCGTTTCGATGGCGCGTTCGTCCGATCCGAACAGCGCGGGGAGTCAGTTTTTCATCTGTGTGGCCGACTCGAACTTTTTGGACGGCCAGTACACCGCGTTCGGGCGCGTCGTCTCCGGCATGGAAGTCGCCGACAAGATCGTGGCCGTCTCGCGCGACAAGGGCGACATGCCGTACGACAGGGTGGAGATGACGGTGACTGTTGCCGAAGGTTGATGTGGCGCGTGGTTTGGAGTGCGCAAGCTTGCTTGCGCTTTTGGCGCGGCAGCTTGCTGCCGCGTGTCGCGAGCAAGCTCGCTCCCAAACAAAGCGGCAGCAAGCTACCGCAGTCCAAAGATCACACCTTCCGGAAATAGATCACGTACTGCCCGTCGCGCATGATTGGGACGATGTTGTGGTCGGGCATCCGGAACGAGAGCGACCGGATCCTGATTCGCGGTTGCATCTCCGGGATGTAGACGTGATCGATGTGGATCACCGCCTCGGGGCGTGAAAACTGCGCCGCGCCGACCATGCCGCCGAAGTGGTCGCTCCGCCCCAGCGCTATGTGCGGGCCCAGCTTTTCGCCGCTTAAGAGATCACCCAGGGGTTTCACGCCGAAGTCCGCGAGCACACCGAACCCGAGCTCGGCGATGTTGGCGTACGCGGGCTCGCGCGAGGTCAACTCGCGCTCCCGTGCCGCCGCCGGCCCCGACCCTTCGACGCCCACGGCCTTGTTCGCTTCGACGCGGTACACGACCACCTCGTCCCCGTACTGCACCGGCAGGTCCCCCGACGTGCGGCTCGGGTCGTCCGGCAACTCGCCCTCGTACGGGACGATGTACGTCTCGCCGGAGGGCAGGTTGCCCGCCTCTCCCGGCGTCGGAAACAGCCCGCCCGAGGCGTGGCTCTTCCTGTGCCGCAGATCGATGTTTAGGCGGTAGTCGTCGGACTCGTCGACGTCAAAGAAGACCTCGGCCAGGACGGCGTCGTCCACGAGCTGTTTGAGCAAGTTCACGCGCCGGCCTATCTCGCCGTAGTCGAGCTTGAGCCACGGAATCATCCCGTCGGAGAAACCCGGCATCGTGGCGGCCCTGAAAAGGTACTTTTTGGCGTTAAGCTTGAGCGGGGCGGTAGCCGAGAACTGCGTCGGGGCCATGAACAACCTGTGCGTGCCGAAGATCACGTCAAACGGGACCTCGGCCGAAGGGTCGAGTGCGTCCGCCGATTCGGGCAGGGGGTGGCCGGCGTGCAGCCATGCGCCGCGGGGAAGATCGGCATTTTGCGCGCGCGTGTTCCTGTAGACGTAAAGGTCGGTTTCGATGCCCAGCTCGGCCTTTTTCGACTGGAGAGCCGCCGCCCAGTCCGAGGCCATCTTGCGCCGGGCGCGCCACGCGTCGTTGTCCGGCACCGCCGCGTCCGGCAGGTCGACGATAATCGCGAGCGCGGTATCCATGGGGCCGGGGACGAAGACCCTTTTTATGAGGGCCACGAGATCGTCGGCGCTCAGCACGTGCGGCATCCTGCACCTCCCGCCCCGATCCTCCGGGATCGCGTGCCCAAAGTCCAGCGGATTCTGGAGGCCGAAAGCAACACGCTTGCAGGAAACCGGATTGTCTCACGCAAAGGCGCGAAGCCCGCAAAGAAAACGAACGAAATCAAACTGCCCGGCTTGGCGTCTTTGCGTCTTTGCGTGAGGGATGTCCGGTTCCGCTTGGTCGACCCGGAGGAATCATCGTGTATAATGCGCGCGTGCCGACGCTTTTCCAGCGGCTTCGTGACACCGCGCTCGGGAGGTTGCTCCACTTTGAGCTTCTCGACGACGGGCTGCCGCCCGACCCGGGGTTCAGACAGGGGTGGGCCGGGATCCTCCCCGGTCTCGGGGACGACCGGCTCTTTCTTGACACCTACGAAGAGGCGATGATCCGCGAGCCGCTCGAGGCCTATGGGATCATGGACGGGCTTCGGGCGCGGGGGTTCAAAAAGATCCGGATCGAGCTCAACACGTCGGACCCGTCGTTCCAACAGCTCCTCGTCTACTCCGACGACCCGCCGTGCAGCGACCCGCTGGCCGAGATCGCGCTTCATCGCGGGAGCTTCGCCACGCGCGCACCGTTTGCAGAGAAGCTCCACGGGCTGGTGCTCCCGATGCTTTTCATATCGTGGCTCCGTCTCCAGAATCCTCTGAAAAACGGGTTTCAGCCGGAGCGTCCGCGCCTCCCGGGGCAGAAGCACCCGGGCCTCGGGCTTGGCAACGAAGTGATGGTCATGCTTTCGGCCCTGGGCCAGAAGCTCTTGACCGAGGGCCTTGCCAACACGCCGGAGTACCCGCACAACGCCGTTCTCTACTCGCAGAGGTTCATGTATCTCGACCCCGAGGCCGAAGGGCGGCTTCAGGCCCTGAAGCGCGACCTGCGAAAACACGGGCTGGCCGACGCGTCGTGGGGGATCATGCTCGGCTGTGTGACCGAGGCGGACTCGGGCCGGGTGCTCGAGTGGTTCAAGGAAGAGCAGATCCTCCCCTTGGGCCACGTCCTGCGCGCCTACTTCCACTCCCGCGCCTACCGCACCGCCGCCCGAACCGCCGCCGCGTCGGTCAAGTACGTGCTCGACACCAAGAAGCTGGCGGGGCTGCCGATGGAGCTGCCTGCCGACCCGCCGAGATCGTCGAGTGGTTTCCAAACGGCCGGCTCCGGGCGCGACCCCGAAGGGACTGCTGGCCGGTAGTCGCGGGTGTTTGTCGTCCCTCCCGGTTTTCGTCGGATCCGTTTGCACCGCGCGCCAAAGGCGCAAGACCCTTCAGCCCGGGGCAGCGCCCCGGGTTGGGGTCGGAGCACCAAAACAAGCCCTGAAGGGGCGACACAGAACGAAGGCTTCCTACCAGCGAAATGTGTGTTGAGTGTCGTGGTTCGGACCGTTCCAAAGGTGTGGCCGTGCCTCGTCGCGGGTATCGCCCTGACAGGGCTAATGATCTGATTGGGACCACAGTACCTGGGGCGTTGCCCCAGGCTAAAGAGCCTTTGCGCCTTCGGCGCGCCGGCACAAAGCTCGAACCGCCATCCGATCAAGCCATCAGACTGCTGACCGCCTGCTCCAGGCCGTCGAGGGTCAGCTCGTACATGGGCATGATCTCGGCGACCATCGCTATCGTGTGCGTGTAGGCCCAGCGGTTTGCGGGGACGGGGTTGAGCCAGACGCTGTGCGGAAACGTGCCGGCGATGAACTCCAGCCGCTTGTAGCTCGGTTCGCCCGATCGCTCCTCATAGTGGATCGACCCGTTGTGCGCCGTGATCTCCCAGCCCGCCATGCTCGCGTCCCCGACCACGATGAACCGTGTCTCGGGGTCGAGCCTTGTGAGGTCTTCGACGAAAAAGGGTTTGTACCGCCGGGGCGGGTCCTCCCAGAGCCTGTCGTAGATGGTGTTGTGAAAGAAGAACGTCTTTAGATCCTTGAACTGCGCGCGGGAGTAGTTGAACAGGACCTGCACAAGGTGCACATATGGGTCCATTGACCAGCCGCCGTTGTCTATGGCCAGGATGACCTTGAGCCGGTCGCGCATCGACCGCTCGAAGACTATGTCTATCTCACCGCCGTTTCTGGTGGTCTGGTAGATGGTCTCTTCGACGTCGAGGCGGTCCTTGGGGCCCGCGGGGACCATGTGCCGCAGTCTCTTGAGGGCCTCGCCTATCTGCGCCTGCGTGAGCGGCCCCTCCTGCGAGTAGTCGCGGTACCGCCGGTCCATGGCGACCTTCACCGCCGATTTCCCGCGCGACACGCCGCCCACGCGCATGCCCCCGGGATGGAACCCGGAGTGTCCGACAGGCGAGGTCCCGCCCGTCCCGATCCACTTGTTGCCGCCGTGGTGCGCCCCCGTCTGGTCCTTCAGCCGCTCTTCGAAGTACTTCATCAGCTCTTCGGGCGTGAGTCTGGCGAGCTCGTCGGGGTCCACGCCCAGGGCCTCGGCCAGGAGTTCGGGCGTCTTGAGCCACTCCTCGATCAACGCCCGCGCCGCCGCGGCCACTTCCTCGTCCTGCGGGTGGACGAACTCGGCGCCCTCGAAGTGATGGGCGAAGATGCGGTCGTAGAGGTCGAAGTGGCGCTCGCTCTTGACGAGCACCGTCCGGGCGCACGAGTAGAAGTCGTCAATGGAATTGACAAGCCCCAGGCGAAGCGCCTTGTGCAGGCGCAGGAATGACGTCGGACTCACGGGAACGGCGTTGTCCCGAAGCTGGTAGAAGAAGTCCGTGAACAAGGCGCCCTACGCCTTCATTCGCGCGGCGCTGTTGCGCGCGATCCTGAGATCCGGGCTTTTCTTGAAGAGCACACCGAGGAAGGGGACCTCGCCGCGGCCGAGGTTTTTGGTCTTGAACTCGGGGTCGGCCTTGAGCGCCCGGATCCAGTTCAAGAGCTCGCGCGTCGCGGGTTTCTTTTCGAGGTCCGGCAGGTCCCTCACGGCGCAAAAGACGCGCACCGCGCTTTCCATGAGGTCGCGCGAGAGGTCCGGGTAGTGCGCCGAGACGATCCGCTTCATCATGTCGGCGTCCGGGAACGCTATGTGGTGGAAGTTGCAGCGTCCCAAAAAAGGGTCCGAGAGGTCCTTTTTGGCGTTGCTGGTGATCACTATGACCGGTCTTTGCCTCGCCTTGATCGTCTTGTCGATCTCGATGATGTCAAACGACATCTGATCCAGGACGTCAAGCATGTCGTCCTGGAAGTCGGTGTCGGCCTTGTCTATCTCGTCAATGAGCAGGACCACGCGCCGCTCCGAGACGAACGCAGTCCCGATCTTGCCCATCCGGATGTACTCCTCGATGTTGGCGACGTTGCGCTTGGAGTCGCCGAAGCGCGAGTCGTTCAGGCGCGTGAGCGTGTCGTACTGGTAGAGGGCGTCCACGAGCTTCATGCTCGACTTGACGTTCAGGATGATGAGCGGCATCGAAAGGCTCTCGGCGACGGCGTGCGCGAGCATGGTTTTGCCGGTCCCCGGCTCGCCCTTGATGAGCAGGGGCATCTCGAGCGCGATGCTCACGTTGACGATCTTCGCAAGCTCCTCGTCAAGCACGTACTTCGCCGCGCCGGCAAACTGCTTCTCCTCGGCCATAAGTCTCCTCTCCTTCACGCCCCCCGGGTTTCGACGCATTGTACTACGCGATCCCGCTCCCGTCACGCCGGGCAAAAGCTTTCGTCGCGCTGTTCCGCGGCCGGGTCGCGTCCGGTCGGCTCCTATGGCCGGCGGGTTTCCGGGTTTCCATCGGAATCCGTCGCGATGTTCCTACCTGTTGAACTCGCGCCAGCCCGAGCGGTAGTAGCCGAAAAGGACGGGGTCGTCGAGCCGGTTGACGGCGACCGACGTCTCTGCCACGTCCTTGCCGAACGCGAACATCGCCGGGAGCGCTTTTGCGTCCAGAAACCGCGTGGGGACCGACGGGGCCAGGGCCGACGGTTCGATGTCGCGCCGCGACGCAAGCACGAATCCCCACTCGCCGAAAGAGGGCACGTTGACATGATAAGGGTGCGTCCGGAACGCCGCCGCGGCCGAGGCGCGCCCGGCCTCGGCCATCGTCCGCTGTATGCACCAGAACGCCTCGCGGGCGAAGAACGGCGACGTGGCGTGCGTGACGAACGCCCCGCGATCCGTGAGCCGCCGAAACGCCAAAGAAAAGAACGCGGTCGAGTAAAGTCTGGCCAAGGCGTGGCTCGAAGGGTCGGGCAGGTCCGCGATGACGACATCGTAGAAACCCCGGTCCTCTTCGAGGAATTTCATTGCGTCGGTGTTGACGATGCGGACCTTCGGGGATCTCAGCGAGTCGGCGTTCAGCGTGCGAAACTCGCGGCGCGTGCCTGCGACGCGCGTCATGGCGGGGTCGATGTCGCAAAGCGTGACGCGCGAAACCGATTCGTATTTGAGCACCTCGCGGGCGGCCATCCCGTCGCCGCCGCCCAGGATCAGGATCTCGGAGGCCGACGGCACCGATTCCATCGCCGGAAGGACCAGCGCCTCGTGGTACCTGGCCTCGTCGACAGACGAGAACTGAAGGTGGCCGTTGAGGTACAGGCGGACGTCGTCGCGCCAGCGCGTCACGACGATCCTCTGGTGTGGTGTCGTCTCGGCGAGGATCACGCTGTCCTGGTAGAGCATGTCTTCGAGAAACCCCACCAGTCTCCCGGAAAAAACCAGAGTCAGCGCGACGACGACCGTCGCGCCGCCGATTCGCAGCCATTGCCGGCGGCGCGGGCGCGGCATGATGGTCGTCCCCAGCGCGGCGACCGCGAGGTTCATCAGTCCAAACACGGCGGACGCGCGGCAGAGCCCGACGAACGGCAGGACAACCAGCGGGAACGCCACCGAGCCCGCAAGCGCCCCCACGTAGTCGAGGGCCAAAACATTGCTCAGGGCCGCGCGGAGTCCGCTCTCTTCCTCCAGGATGCGGACGAGCAGCGGGATCTCGATTCCCACCAGCGTCCCGATGACGGCGCACAGGGCGTAGAAGAACACGGGGAATATCGGCTCGGCGAACGCATTGACCGCGTACATGGCCATCGAGCTCAGGCCGCCCACGAGGCCAATGAGGACCTGCACGCCGATGAAAGCCCCCAGAAGCCCCGTCTTGATGAACTTGGCCAGATACGCGCCCACGCCCATGGCACACAGGAAGACGCCGATCACGAACGAAAACTGCGTGACTGCGTCGCCCATGAGGTACGACGACACGGCGCCCGCGACGAGCTCGTAGACCAGCCCGCACGCGGACACCACGAACACCGAGGCCAGCAGGAGGATGCGTCGCTCCATGGGTGCCCGGCGATCAGCCGTGGATCGCGGCCGCGATGATGATAGAGAGGCCTATGATCACGGCGCCGATGATGATGCCGAGCGAGGTGTTCTGGTCCTCCTCGATCTCCTTGCGGATCGAGAAGGGGACGATCTTCGTGATCACCCAGAAGACCGCGCCGAAGATGACCACCCCCAAGACGGCGTAGATGAGCGACCAGACGAAGTGCGTGATGTGCGTTTGTTCAAACATTGGGCCTCCTGTCCCTGCCTATTTTCCGCCGCGGAATCCCCCGCCCGTGTGCGTCCGGACGGGTCCGTGCAAACCCTGGGTTGAGCCCTGACGCGCCGACTCCTCGGGCCGCTTCTGCGGATCCTGGGCGCCTGCGTCCGTGAGCGTCGCAGCGGACGCCGCGAGCGTCCCTGCCGCGAGCAGTCCGAGCATGAAGTAGCGGAAGAAGGTCACCTGGCGCCTCCGGGTGCGTTTTCAGTCGTCGTCATCGTCGTCCTCATCCTGGCGAAGCAGCGAGAACCCGAACACCAGGGCCAGACCCCCGGCCAAAAACGACATGATCATGAAGTATTTTGGGATGGCGGCCCCGTCGGTGACAGACACCCGAAGACCGTGGATCGCGGCGGTCGCCTCGGTGGCGTCTCCCATGGCGCTCACGGCCTGAAGCCGCAGGCGGTACCAGCCGTCCTTTGCGATCTTGATGAACGTCGTGTCGTCCCGGCTCCCCTCACTCCAGCTCTCGCCCCCTTCGACGCCCGAAAAGTACTCGAACGTGGCGGGGTACGAATGGACCTCGGCGCCGTCCTCATGCCTTACGAGGTCGACATCCACGGCCATCCAGGCGTTGCTCAGGCCGCCCGCTTCCAGAACGACTTTAATGACACTCCCCGGGTTTTCGACAAAAAAGGGCTTGGTCTCCGCCCCGGCTGTCATGGCCGCCGGCTCGAGGTCGGTCCGGACCCGTTCCTCTCCGCGTCCCGACGCCCAGAAGTAAAGCAGGCCGTTTAACACGAGCGCGGCCACGCACGCCGCCGCAATGACGATTCTCCCGCGCCTCGCCTGGTCTCCTGCGTCCTCTTCGGCGGCCTGCACGCCCGGGATCGGCGAGACGTCGGTCCTGCCGAGGGCCTCGGCCACCTGCTTGGGCGTGAGCGGCTGGACGACGCCGATCTCAATTTCGTCCCCCGACGATTCGGCCTCCAGCGTCCTCGTGCCGCCTTTTTCGGCGAACTCGGCGTACGAGTGGCGGTCTCCGATGCGGGCCAGCCAGGGGAGGGCGCCGTCCACGTAGGCAAGCTCGTAGACGCCGGACTCCGCCCATTTCCATTTCCTGCCGTCAAACGTCTCGATCTCGTCGCCGCGCGCCGCGACAAACGGATTGGATTTCGGTTTCACGTGGGTCGTCGTCGACAGGTCCCAAGAGCCGCCGTACTCCGAAAGCCACATGGCGCCGCGCCGGGGGCTGTACAAATAGTAAAGGCGCGTCGCCTCGGACTCGTTTTCGTCCTCGATCTCCACCATCCGGGCGGTGACCTCGTAGCGCCCGCCCTTCCACGCAAACCTGTCGCCGATGTTGAGCGGGAATTCCCACTTGCGGGGCGGCCCGGCGCCAAGGACCTTGGTCTCTGCGTCGGTGAGGTCGAGCTTGTGGCTGCAATACGCGCACACGACCAACTGCGCGCGTTCGTCAGGCACCTCGAGTTTCCCGCCGCAGTCCGGGCACGAGATGTTCCGGGGCACAAACGGCGGGCGCTTGCGGCCCATGCCTATGGCGAAGCGTTCGAGGGGATTCACCGCCAGTCCTCCCCTTCGTCGTCCATCTGGATCGAGGCGTATTTGAGCCAGTGTCCGAAGTAGACAGTCGGTTTCTCCGCGTCGAGCTCGATCCCGAGGCTGTACTTCCCGTCGACGCTCGACGCGTCGGCGAATCGGTACGACTCGTCGGGCGACACGACCTTCGGGAGATCTCCCTCGATGCCCAGGCACCTCGTCTGGCCGACTTCCTCGACTGTGAACTGTTCTCCGCGCACCGCGAGCGTGGAGCCGGGCTTCAGGAGCGCGGGGTCGATCTGAAGCTGCCCGTCGATCCGGCCTTCGAGGCAGAACTCGTGGTCGTCTTCGGAGAGCCACGCGGTCTTTCCGTCGTGCAGCTCCACGAACCACTCGTCCCAGAAACCGCGCCCGAATGCGTAGCGGGCGCGCCCGAGGACTGAAAACCTCTTGTTAAACAGCGTCCCCGTCGCCCCGCGGTAGAGCCGCGAAAACCCTTCGGGCAGGGCGGCGACGGTACCGGCGTTGATGATCTTTTCTTTGTCCCAATAGACGAGGCTTTTGCAGAACTCGCAAGAGTACATGACGATGCCGGGATTCGAGAGCGTGTGCGGCGCGCCGCACGATGGGCATTTGATCTCGGGTCGCGTGGTCATCGGCGCCCCCGCGGCCGGGCCCCGGCGATCGCGTCGTCGATCCGTTGGGCAGCCGCCCTCGGCGCCCCGCCCGCCGAATCGGGCCCGCCCGGCTCGGTGCGCGTGACGACGACGACGTTGCTGTCGGTCGGGCCAAGGGCGGCAACGAGCGCGCGCGCGGCCTTCTGCGCCTTTTCCTGCCTGCCGCAAGTGAACAGGTCGACCGCCGCGTAGCCGCGATCGGGCCAGGTGTGAATGGCGATGTGGCTTTCGGCGAGCAGGACGACGCCGGTCACCCCGGACGGCTCAAACGAGCGGAAGCGGGCGTCCAGGACGCGCGCCCCCGCGTCCTTTGCGGCCTTGACAAGCGTGCGCCGCAGCCGCGCGCGGTCGTCGAGCAGGGCGCGGTCGATGCCCTTCATGTCAAGCAGGATGTGCGTGCCGGCGGGTTTCATTGACCGGCACACGGTAGCCGATCCCTCTGGCCGTTTCAAGGCCGGGGAGCAAGGCACCCCAAAAATCACTTCCCCTTGTACTCGGGCTTGCGTTTTTCCATGAAGGCCGAGACGGCCTCGGCGAGGTCCTCCGAGGCGAGAAATGCCGCGTTCCAGGCCGAGACGTAGGCCAGGCCGTCGGTGACGGTCTTGCCCTCGCCGTAGTTGAGCACGTCTTTCACGCCGCGCACCACGAGCGGCGGGTTGGCGGCGATCTCTTCGGCCATCTTTCGCGCCGCCGTGTGGACGGCGTCCTTGTCCTCGTACAGCTCGTTTACCAATCCCATTTTCAAGGCTCGCTCCGCGTCCATGTCGCGGCCGGTAAACGCAAGCTCGCGCGTGTTCGCCCTGCCGATGATGGCCGGCAGGCGCTGGAGGCTGCCGAGGTCCGCAACGATGGCGACCTTCGTCTCTCGAAGCGAAAACTTCGCGTCCTTCGACGCGAGCCGCACGTCGCACGCGGCGGCGAGATCCAGCCCTCCTCCTATGCACCACCCGTGGATGGCCGCGATCACCGGCACGGGACATTCGGCGACGGCGGTCGCGGCGCGCTGCACCCGGCGGATGAAGCCCAGGAGATCGGTCCGTGTGCCGGCCAGGCCGCCCGCGAAGAGCGAGGCGTGCTCCTGGAAGGTGGCGGTGAGATCCAACCCGTAGCTGAACGCCTTTCCGCCGGACCTCACCACGACGGCGCGGAGGTCCTTGTCCGCGTTGATCTCTTCGAAGCACTTCTCCAACTCCACGAAGAAAGCGGGGTTCATCGCGAGCCGCAAGAGCGTCACGGTTGCGACAGTTCCGTCCTTTTCAACGTTCAGCGTTTCGTACACGGTCGTCCACCTCGATGTTTGACGTTCATGCCTGGATTCCACCCTGTCTGGTCTGCCGGATCGTCTGCTTCGCCTCCTGGTAAAGGTCGGTCTTTGCCGCGTTCACGGCGTGGCGAACGTCGGCGCGGGAGTAGCCCAGGCGGCCTCCGTACGAGTCGAGGAGCGCCCACTCGTCCTTCGAGATGGATCCGTCCGCCAGCGTCACACGGGCAATCGCGTGGAGCGCCTGTTTGCCTTCCTCGCGCGAGGCGGGGACGGGGAGGGCGGCGCCCAAGCGAGCGGCGGCGATGATTTGGCCCAGTCTTTCGGTTGTGATTCCCTTGTTTTTGGCAAACGCCTGCAAAAGCGCCCCCTCGCGTTCGTCCACGGCGCCGTCGGCGACCATCGCCCCTGCCATCGCCGAAAGAACGACGTCCGGTGCCACAGGCGCCTGCTCGGGCCGGACACTTGCCGCGAGAGAGGTGGTGCTGAAGGCGTCCACCGATTCCAGCGCCCAGTCGCGGCTCCCGTCGTTCGTGGGCGCGCGGCAGTACGGGCACGCGCCCTCTTTGCCCCCCTCGTCGGGCGCGCCGCACCCCGGGCAGGGCGCAATCCGGAAACTCGACTTCTCGGGGGTCCCGACCGACGAGCGGCGGACCAACGTGTAGTACTGGTGCCTGATGGCGCGTTCGCCCGCGTCCGAGACAGCTCCGTCCGGTCCCCGTTTGGCGTCGCGCGCCGACCACGTGAGCAGGACCTCGACGCGGTCGAAGCCGTCCTCGCCGCCGGGGACGATGTTCCGCAGCTCGACCGAACCGACAGCCGCGTCAATAAGGACACTCGAGCGCCCGTCGGGGTCCTTTGAGAACGATGCCGAGAGGCGCGTCGCGTATACCGGGAGCGCGGCGGAGGCAAGCGGCCCGGCGTCAGCCTCAAAGAACGCCTTGATCATCCGCCAGAAAACCACCGAGGCCCGGTCCTCGATGTTGGGCGCCGAAAACACAGGGTCCTTCGCGCTCATCGGCGTGTAGCCGGGGATGCGCTCGGGGTCCGAAGGCCCCGACCACTCGGACTCCTGCGTGATCTCGGTCAGGACCCAATCGTACTCGCCGCTCGCGACCGCGGCGTTGCAGTGGCCGCACCGGCCGGTGTCCGAAAGCGCAAGCCCCGCGCCGCAGTTCGGGCATTTGCCTTCGACCAGTCCGCCGCCGGCCAGTGTTTTTGCGCCCGGGCGGCGCATGAACGTCCAGTACTCCGAAAACGGACCGTCGGGGTTGTGCCGGACGACGGCGCCGGTCTTGAGGTCTACGTAGTCGTCTTTGGCCGTCGCGGTGACGAACACGTTCATTGTGTCGAAGTGCCGGTCCGAGGCGACAGAGGCGATCTCGGCCGACTGAATCTGCACGTCCTCCATCCGGTTCCGGTATCCCTGCGCGCGTTGGATCTCGAACTGGACGTCGAAGCGTTCCTTTACCCCGGCCGAAATGAACTGACGCACGGGCGCCAGGTCCTGCCGCGACCACGCGCCCTGAAGGGCCAAAAACGCCTTCTTCGTGCGTTCGACGAACGCCGTTTCGGAAAACGCCGGGTCGCGGGATTTGAGCGCCTGCATGTTCCTCTCGGACGCCCGTCGCCCCGCCTCGTCGGCCATCCGGTTGGCCTTTCTGATGGTCCTCGTCTGGACGACGTCGGTCCCCTTGCGCTTACCGGTGATGGCGCCGACGATGAGCACGATGATGACGATGATCGTGAGCGGGATGCCCACTGCCGGATACTCGATGCAAAGCTGCAGGAGCCAGATGAACAGGAAGACGAGATCCAGAATGTCCCCGTCCCCGCCGCCGCCACCCCCGAAGCTCTCGCCCCCCCCGACGCGCGCCGCCGCGGGCGGCGCGAGTGCCAGCGCGACGAGCGCGAACACGGCGAGCCCAATGAACTTTGTGCGGGTCGTGGTCATTCGCATCGGATTGGACCGACGGCCTCCTTTTCGAACTGGGTCTTGTTCCATGGGTGCCACGGACAACCCCGGGTTGTCCGTGCCGTTCCGTCCGCCGTCGCACACGGACAAGCAGTGCTTGTCCGTGGCACCCCATCGGTCCCGCGGATCGCTGCCTTCCTCACAGTTTCCCCGCCAGCGCGTCAACCGCGGCCTTAATGTCCTTGCGGCGGCGCAGGTCCGCGGGAGAGTCGCAGCCGGTCGCGGCGATCGTCCCCGCGCATTCGGCCTTGCCGTACTCGGCTATCCGCTTGAGCATCTCGACGGCAAGGTCCGCCCCGGCGAAGGCGTCGCCCCCGGCTGTGAAGAGACCGACCATTTTTTTCCCGTCCGCGAGGCTCCCGTTGTTCTTGAACAGGCAGTAGAAACGGTCGAGCGCGGCCTTGGTGCACCCGGAGACGGACCAGCAGTAGATGGGACTGGCGATCGCAATCAGCCGGGCCGCCGCGATTTCGTCGAGCACGGGCGTCAGGTGGTCGTCCAGCGCGCACCCGGGCCTGTCGCTGGTTTTTTTGCACGTAGTAGAACAGTGTGCGCACCCTTTGTAGCTTAGGCGGTGCAACTCGAAGCGCGTCACGGCCCAGCCGTTTCTTCTGAGGGCGTTCTCGAACCACTGTGTGACCACTGCGGTATTTCCCTTCGCCCGCGGACTTCCGTTGAGCACCAAAGCCGTCTTTCCCTTTTTCATACAACCTCCGTGTGACTTTCGGGTCAGTCCCGAAGCGTGGCTTTCAATCGTTGCGGATGGAGCAGAAGGTCCAGCGCGTCGTTGATCTCCCGGACCACGATGTCGGCGGACCGGACCAATTCGCCGGCCGCCCCCTCGGGCCCGACGACGGCGATGCCGAGCGCCGCAAGACTCACCATCGAAACGTCGTTCCGGCCGTTGCCGACCGCCATCACCGAACCCGGGCCGGCTCGCCTGATGAACCGCGCCTTGTCTATTCCCGTCGCGATCAGATTGACCTCGACGGGCAGGTCCGAAAGCGCCTTCTTTGCCGTACCGAACGTGTCGGCCGTAAGGATCACGATCTTCAGTCTTTTCGAGATGGTCTTGAGCCTTGCCGCGACGCCCGGCAGGATCCTGCCGTCCTTCGAAAGCGTGCCGGTGAAGTCGAGCAGAAGCGTTTCGATGGCGACCGTCCGTCCCGCGATTTCCAAATCCACTCCCATGTTGACCGCCTTCCGCCTTCGCTCTTCGAGCTGCGGCGCGACACGTCCGCCCCCTGCCTTCTTCCCGCTGCCCGCTACCCGCTGCCCGCTTCCGAAAGCAGGTACACCGCAAACGTCGCCAGCCAGTGCTCGCCGCCGTAGCCCGAGTCGAACATCTGCCGGAGCGCCCCGTGGCAGTGCCGCCGCGCGAGCTTCTCCAACAAGTGTCGAGTGTCGAGCGTCGAGTGTCGAATTGGTTGACGAGGTTCGCCATTCGGCATTTGCAGTTCGACGTTCGACATTCGATGGGCCACCCCCCGCATGGCCCACGCGCGGTGGAACGAAAGCCCGATCAGGTGGCCTATCCGTGGGTCCTTCATGTCCTTCACCTCGACGGGCCCGAGCAGGGGAGCGAAACGCATGCCGTTCATCGGGGGCATGAAACGTTCGTACCACGCGCGGAACTCGGCGGCGGGCAGGACCCGGCGCATGAGGTCGGCCTCGGCGAAACAGGCCGAGACGAAATCCTCTCCGCTCGGCTCGTAGTCCGTGGGGCAGGACCGGTCTTTGAGGTAGAAGTCCCGTGCGCGCCGCAAGATGGCCGCCTCGAGCGCGCTGTCCTTGACCTCGCGCGCGTAGTCGAGCATGTGGACGAGCGAGAACGCCGTGTTCTGGTGCGTGCCGTCCCGGATGGGGACCGACAACACATTCAAGTACGCGATCGTCCGGGCCGAAAGGTGCTCGGCCACCGGTTTGACCGCCGCGTGCCAGCGCCGCGCGTCGTCGTCGTCGAAACCGTGGATCTCGGCCGCCAGGCGCAGAAACCAGCCCCAGCCGTAAGGGCGCTCGAAGGTCCTGTTCCGTTCAGCCCTGAGATAGGCAAGCTCCTCTTCCATCCTGCCGGGGCTGAGGTGCGCGTTGAGTTTCGAGCGGATCGAAGCCGCCGCGGGCATGTTCGGGAAAAGTCTCAGCACCCGCGCCATCGCCCAGTGCCCATGGACGGCCGAGTGCCAGTCGAAGCACCCGAAAAACGCGGGGGTGAGCTCCCGCGGCGGGCGCACCGTCTCGTCGCCGTCCACGACGTTCCCGGGCTTGTTCGGAAATTCCCGGTCCGCGCAGGCAAGCGAGAGCGCTGCGAACTTTGCCGCAAGCGGTTCGTCGAGCGCCGGGCACGCGAGGTCCGGTACGTTCGCCTCGATGTCTTGGATCGTTGCGGGCGGCTGGCCGCTCGATGACGCGTTCCCCCCCGGGAGTGCCTGGAGGGGTGTCTTTCCCGACGGCGTTTCGGGCTTCTGGCAGGCGGAAAGCCAGGCGACTGTCACGATTGCGGCAACCAAAGGAAACATTTGTCTCTCTTCGATCACCCCTCCGGCGCGCTTATACGCCCGAACTCGGCCATCGTCAATTTGCCTTCCCGCACAACTATATTTCTTGTATTGCCCGGTCGATTCTGCTAAACACCTCCGGCCGATATTTTCTCAAAGGAGCGTCCGCAGTGAATTTTTCGCATGTCAACGGGTTGGTCGCGCAGGCCGGGGGCGGGGGCGATGCCGGCGGCGGCCTCCAGATGGTGATCCCGATCGCACTGATGTTCGTGATCATCTATTTCCTGATGATCCGCCCCCAGCAGAAGCAGGCCAAGAAGCACAAGGAGATGCTCGAGGCGCTCAAAAGGGGCGACCACGTCGTCACCAACGGAGGGATGATCGGCAAGATCTTCCAACTCAACGACAACAACATCATCACGCTCGAGGTTGCCGACGGGGTGAGGATCAGGGTGCTCAAAGGCCAGGTTGCATCAACCATCAACCCCGAGGGCGAGGCCGAAAAGAAGAAGGACTGAACGACAAGGCTGAAAGCTGAAGGCTGAAGGCTGAAGGCGGGGGAAGAGGTTCCGCATGGATAGAGGCTGGTGGTACAAGACGCTCTTTGCGCTGGCGATGGTGATTCTGGGCGCCGTCTACCTTTTGCCGACCTTTGCGCCGGCCGGGTCCCTGCCGGCGTGGTTTGGCGAGCGGTTCAACAAGAAGATCCTTCTGGGCCTTGACCTTCAGGGAGGCATCCATCTGGCGCTGGGCGTCGAGGTCGACAAGGCCATCTCGGACAAGGCGGACACGTTCGCGCAGCAGCTAAAAAACGAGCTTGTCGAAAAGAAGATCGAGGCCGTCAAGCTCGAGCGCACCGAGGAGGCCTCCGGGATCCTGTTCGTCGGCAGGTCCGCAGCCGACGTCTCGAAGTTCACGGAGCTCGTGCGCAAGGAATACCCCGAGTTCGAGGTCGTGTCGCAGAAGGGCGAAGCCGCAACCATCCAGTTCGGCGACGAGCGCATGCAGTTCCTGAAGAGAACCGCCATAGAACAGGCGATCAAGACGCTCACCAACCGGATCGACCAGTTCGGCGTGGGCGAGCGGGCCATCACCAGGCGCGGCGAGAACACCATCCTTGTCGCCCTGCCCGGCATCACCGACCCCGAAAGGGCCAAGGCGCTCCTGGGGCAGACCGCACAGCTCGAGTTCCGGATCGTCGACGACGAGAGCGACGTCATCAAGAAGCTCAAGGCTGATCTCCCCGAAGGCATCCAGATGGACTACTACACCTACACGGGGCGCAATGAATCCGTCGCGACCGAGGCGTTCCTGAAGGCGAAGGACAAAAAGAAGCTCCAGGAGTTCCTCAAGGGCAAGGTCCCCGACGATCATGACGTGGCCTTCGGAAAGGAGGTCCACGAGCTTGAGACCTGGTTCCGGACGTACCTGCTCAAGAAGAAGACGGGCCTGACCGGCGACTACTTGACGCGCGCCGACGTCAACATCGACCACGACGAAAACCGCCCGTACGTGGCGCTCACTTTCGACCACGCCGGCGCCAAGATGTTCGAGAAAATCACCGGGGAGAACGTCAAGCGCCGGATGGCGATAGTGCTCGACGACAACGTGGACTCGGCGCCCATCATCCAGGAGAAGATCGGCGGCGGGAGCGCGCGCATCACTCTCGGGTCGCTCAAGCCCTACGAGGAACTGCTCCAGGACGCGAATGACCTTGCCATAGTGCTCCGCGCCGGCGCGCTTCCCGCGCCGGTCGAGATCCTCGAGGAGCGCACCGTGGGACCGACGCTCGGCAAGGACTCCGTGGACAGCGGGGTCCGGTCGATCATCGTGGGTACGCTCCTCACGCTCCTCTTCATGGCGGTCTACTACAGGCTGTCGGGGCTCGTGGCCGACGTGGCGCTCGTCCTCAACCTGGTGATGATCCTCGCCGTAATGGCGGGGTTCGAGGCGACGCTGACGCTCCCGGGCATGGCCGGTCTGGTGCTGACGCTCGCCATGGCCGTGGACGCCAACGTGCTTATCAATGAGCGCATCCGCGAGGAGGTCAGGAACGGCAAGACGCCCAAGGCCGCCATCGAGATCGGATACGGGAAGGTGTTCTGGACCATCTTCGATTCGAACCTGACGACGCTCATCGCCGGCGTGATACTGTACCAGTTCGGGACCGGGCCGATCCGGGGTTTCGCGGTGACGCTCAGCATCGGCCTGGTGATCAGCATGTATACCGCCATCGTGGTGACGCGCCTCATGATGGATCGCATCTACCACAGCCACACGATCGAGAGAATCAGCATCTGAGCGAACCGCGGAGACGACACCCCCATGATGCAATGGATAAAACCCGGAACCAAGATTGACTTCGTCGGGCAGATGAAGATCTGGGTCGGGGTCTCACTCGCCTTGATGACGATATCGTTCATCAGCCTCGTGCTCAAGGACCTGAACTACGGAATCGACTTCGCGGGGGGGACGGAGCTGCTGGTCAAGTTCGAAAAGCCGGTGTCGTCCGCCGACGTGCGTTCGGTCGTGGTGGAGCAGGGGTTCGGGAAGAACGTGGTCCAGACGGTGCGCGAGGGCGATCGCGACTACTTTCTCGTCAGGGTCGAGAGCTTCTCTTCGCTCTCGGGGGAACAGGCAAAGGAGATCAAGTCCAAGCTCTCGGCGGCGCTGGGCCCGGAAGTGCTCAAGAGGTTCAGGTTCGGGTCGGAGACCGGCGACAAGATCGAGATCAAGCTCTCGCGCCAGGCGGCGCCCGGGGAGATGGCGGCGGTGTTCGCGAAGATCGGCGTCCCCGACGCGCAGGTGCGTCCCGACGGGAAACCCGGCGACAACCAGTACCTCGTGATCCTGACGGGGATCGCGAAAAAAATCGAAAAGGCGCTCGCGGCCAGGTTCGCCGGCAACGCCATCGGGATTCTCCGCGTCGAGGCGGTCGGCCCGCAGGTCGGGAAGCAGCTCCGTACCGACGGGTTCCTCGCCATCGTCTACTCGATCATCGCCATTCTCATCTATGTCGCACTCAGGTTTGACATCCGCTTCTCGCCGGGGGCCGTGTTGTCGCTGGTCCACGACGCGGTGATCATCATCGGGGTGTTCAACGTGCTCAACTTCGAGTTCGACATGACGGTTCTTGCCGCCGTGCTGACCCTTATGGGGTATTCGATCAACGACACGATCGTCGTCTACGATCGCATCCGCGAGAACCTGCCGAAATACCGCAACAGCACGCTTTCGGAGGTCGTCAACCTGAGCGTCAACGAGACCCTTTCGCGCACGCTGATGACGTCGTTCACCGTGCTTCTGGTGGCGGGGTCGCTCCTGTTCATAGGGGGCCACAGCCTGTTCGGGTTCGCCTTCGCGATGTTCTTCGGGATCGTCACAGGGACGTACTCGTCGGTGTTCATCGCCGCCCCCGTCACGATCGCGCTGGAGAACTGGTACAAGCGGGTCCGAAAGGCCTAGCACTGCTGGAAACCGGAGTTGAATGTCCCAGGCCCGAGACAGCGCCCAGTCGCGCGAGGCCCGGTGGGTGCTTGCGAAGCTCGACCCCGCGCACGTCGAGACGGTGCGTGAGGCGCTCGGGACGGATGCGCTCGTCGCAAGGCTGCTCGTCAACCGCGGCGTGACCACCGCCGAGGAGGCGAGGCGTTTCTGCCGCGCGGAGCTTTCCGATCTGAGCGACGCCGGGTCGGTGAAAGACATGCCGGCCGCAGTCGAAAGAGTGATTTCGGCCGTCTCCCGTCGCGAGAAGATATGCATCTACGGCGACTATGACGTGGACGGCGTCACGTCAGTGGCCCTCTTGCTGGGGTTCCTGCGCCGGCTCGGGGCCGACGTCACCTACTACATCCCGTCGCGCGACAAGGAAGGGTACGGCCTCAACCGCGAGGCGGTGGCGTCGATCGCCGACTCGGGCACGACGCTCCTGGTGACGGTGGATTGCGGGATAAGCGCGGCCGACGAGGTGGCGTACGCCGCCGAACGCGGCATGGACGTCATCGTCGTCGACCACCACCAGGTGCCGGCGAGGCTCCCGGAGGCGGTCGCGCTGCTCAACCCCCAGCGGGCGGACTGCGCCTTTCCGTTCAAGGACCTGGCGGCGGTCGGTGTGGCGTTCTTCTTTCTGGTGGCGCTCCGGAAGAGGCTGCGGGAACTCGGGACGTTCGACGCCCACACGCAGCCGAACCTCCGCGAGCACATGGACCTGGTGGTCCTGGGGACCGTCGCCGACGTCGTGCCGCTTCTGGGCGACAACCGCATTCTCGTGAAGCACGGGCTCAAGGAACTGACGCGGACGCGCAGGCCGGGTCTCGTCCAGCTCAAGGAAGTGGCCGGTGTCCGCTCGGACCAGGGGGTGTCGGCGCGCACCGTCGGATTCATGCTTGCGCCGCGCCTGAACGCCGCGGGACGTCTCGAGGACGCGCGCTTCGGCGTGGAACTGCTCGTGACGAACGACCCGGACACGGCCAGGGATCTTGCCGAGAAGCTCAACTGGCAGAACGCCCGCCGGCAGAAGATAGAGGAGGACATCTTCAACGACGTGAACGCCGCGATAGGCAGGGACCCCGGGATTGCCGGGCGCCACAGCATCGTGATGGCGTCCGAGTCGTGGCACCCCGGCGTCATCGGGATCGTGGCGTCAAGGCTGGCGCGGCGTTTCTGGCGCCCCGTCGTCCTGATTGCGCTCAAGGGCGGAAAGGGGCGCGGCTCCGCGCGTTCGGTAGAGGGCTTCCACATGTTCCAGGGCCTTTCGCAGTGCGCCGAGTTCATCACGGAGTTCGGCGGGCACCGGAGCGCGGCGGGGCTCACGCTCCGGGCTGCCGACGTGGACCGGTTCGCCGGGAAGTTCGAGGAGGTCGTCGCGCAGACCCTCGCGCCGGACAGCTGCGTTCCGCGCCTTGACCTGGACGTCGAGATCGATGCCGGGACGGTGGATGCCGGGTTCCTGTCGGCGATCGAGCGGCTCGAACCCCACGGGTCGTGCAATCCGGCGCCGCTTTTCCTCGCGAGCCGCCTTCGGGTCGTCAAATCCAAGGTGGTCGGTCAGGGGCACCTGAAGCTGTCGCTCGCGGCCGGCGGCAGGACGTTCGACGCCATCTGCTTCGGCCTCGAGTCCAAAGGGCGCCTGGCCACCGACTACGTGGACATCGCGTTCAGCCCCGAATACAACGACTGGAACAACACGCGCTCGATCCAGTTCCGCGTCCAGGACCTGCGCCGATCGGGTTGATGTCCGGGGGATCGCTACGCGAACGTCTCCCCCGGACCCCCTGCTCGCGCCGGCGGAGTGAATCCGCCTGCGCTCGCTAAACTCCCGAAACCCGGGCCTTGGTTGCAGCCGGCAGGCGGCGGCAGCGGGAAGCCCGGATGCCGGGGTTTTAACGCACCGCGTCAAAAAAAGCTTGACAAACCGCGTCATCGTGCGCATAATGTGCGGCAGGAGAGGAGGATCCGATGGACCAACAGATCGGGGTCAAGAGGGTGTTCGGTGAGGCGGTGACGGCGGTGAACCAGACCATCCGGACTTTCAACGAGCAGGCAAGGCAGCTCACCCGCAGGGTCATGGAGTCGGGCCGGCTGTCGCGCGCCGAGGCGAAGCAGCTCGTGTCGGAGATCCGCAGGCACGTCAAAGCGAACAGACTGATGCTCGAAAACACGCTCTCGTCGCACCTGGCCAGGGTGACCACGCGGATCGGCGCCCCGGCGGCGGTGCCGCTCGATGATCTCAAGAAGAAGGTGGCGAAGCTGGGCCAGGAGGTCGAGAAGGTGACCGGCCGCAAGCGCGCGCGACGCAAGGGGCGGACCCGGACCCAGTGAGGGCTTCGGGCGGAGGCGGGTTGGGATGTACGCCGCGGTACCCACAAGAGGCACGGGTTTCAAGCTGGGGGCGTCGCTTGCCCTGGCGGGCTCGTTGTTCCTCCACGGCGGCGATGAAACCGGGAGGGAGCCCGCTGTGTTCGAGGTGCGGGAGGCCCGTGACGGATGGATCGACGGGGACGGCGCCGATCCCTCAGCCGGAGAGGACATTGAGACGCGGCTCCTCAAAGGCACGGTGGGCCTGGTCCTGGCGGCAAAATCGGATTTCGACCATGACGGGCGTGCCGAGCTCGCCGCGGCCATCGTCGACGAGTCGCGCGCGGCGGGGATAGACCCGTTCCTTGTCATGTCGGTCATCAAGCACGAGAGCCGGTTCGACCCGGCGGCGGTGTCGCCAAAGGGGGCCGCGGGCCTGATGCAGCTGATGCCCCGCACGTTCGCGAAGCTCCGGTGCGATCTTCGGGCCGACTGCTCGCCGGACATCTTCGACCCGGTGGCCAACGTGAGCGCGGGGATCCGGTACCTCGGCCGGATGCGGACGCGATTCAAGGACCCGGTCCTCTACGTCGCCGCCTACCGGACCGGGCCGGAGCGCGTGAAAAGATACCTCAACAACGAGCTTGACGAGGACGAGGTCGGGGACCTGCTGGGTTATCCGAAGCTCGTCATGCGCGACTACGCCTGCTTCAAGCGCGAGTACACCAAATACACGGTGCCCGCACTCGAGATCTCCCGCTGGGTGCAGTAGAAACGATTTCAACGCCGGTACAGTCGTTCCAACTCGACTGCGTTCGCCCCGATGGACTTGATCTCGGGAAGTCTTTTCGCGAGATCGGCAAGCAGGCTCCTTCCGTCGCGGACGCGGCGGAGCAGGTGCGCAAGTTTTTCGACGTCGCCCGGGGCGAAGAGAAATCCTGAAACGCCGTCGCGAACCAGCTCGGGGATGCCGCCCATGTGCGACGCGATGACCGGCACGCCGCGCATGGTGGCCTCGTGGATCACGAGCGGCGAATTTTCGGGCCACACCGAAGGGACAACCAGCACGTCGAGGCCGCGGAAGACATCATCGAGCGCGCCGGGGGGGAAAGGGCCGTTGAAGAAGGCATGAGGCATGAGGCGTGAGGCGTGAGGCGGCAGGCTGGAGGCGGAAGGGAAACAGTACCGGGCCTTGAGGCGGGCGGAGAGGGCGGGGTCGACGGTTTCGCTCCCGTGGACCCGAACCTCGATTCTGCCGCCGGCGATCTCGGCGGCCTTGAGCAGGACCTCGACCCCCTTGTGCCTGGTGATCGGGCCGATGAAACCGACGCGAAGCGGCGAAACGACCGACGACCTACGACCTACGACCGACGAAGTCGCTTCGGCCCAACGCGCGGCGTTCGGACCCGTGCACGAAGTCGCAAGTCGCAAGTCGTGAGTCGTGGGTCGTGAGTCGCGCGGCCGCACGAACCCGTAGTCCGAGTGGACAAAGTCTTTTCGCATCCCGAATGCCTGCATCGAGCGGCCGAGGAAGCGGGACGGCGAGAGCACGGCGTCGCAGGCGTCAAACGCGCGGAGCATGGCCTCGTTCCTCACGCCTATCTCGCGCCATGATGCGGGCGGGTGCACGGCCGTGACGGCGCTTTTCGCGAGGCGGACGGCCGTTTCGACGGCGCGCGGGAGGCGCTTTCGAACGCCCTTGGCCATCGACGCGAACGCCCGGGATCGCAGCGCGGTCACCACACGTTCGGCGGGGCCGAGGTATAAGGCCGACGAAGCGTAGCAGTGCGGGCAGCGCGAAGGGCCGGGGCCGGGGCAGATCTTCGCGTCGGCGTCAAAGAGCTGGCCGCCCGACGGGCAGACGGCGAAGAAGTCGTGGAGCGTGAAAACCGTCCGCGCTCCCGCCGCCTTTGCGATGCCCACGTACCCCACTGAGTGGTTCATCAGGTGATGAAAGTGGACGGCGTCGGGTTCAAAATCGCGCACGGCGCCGGCGAAGATGGCCTCCATCCGCGCGTTGTTCCAGGAATCTTCGAATCTCCTGTGCAGGCGGTTGTTCACAACCTCGATCGTCCGTACCCCGCCATGCGAACCCGGCCTGACCTCGTAGTTCGGCGCGCCCGCGACAAAAGACGCATGGAAGACTGCGACTTCGTGCCGCCGCGCCTGCTCGCGCGCGAGTTGAAAGACGTACACCTCCACGCCCGCGCTGACCGTCGGAAGGAAGTCGTGGATGACGTGCAGGATCCTCATTCAAAATGCCTTCTTCGAATCGAGGAGGATCGTGACGGGTCCGTCGTTCACAAGCGACACCTGCATGAACGCGCCGAAGACGCCCTGGGTTGCAGTGACGCCGAGCCTTTGGAGGGCCAAGACGAACCCGTTCACGAGTTTCTCGGCCGAAACCGGCTCCATCGCATCGTCAAACGACGGCCGCCGGCCCTTGCGGGCGTCCCCGTAGAGCGTGAATTGGCTCACCACCAGCGCCTCGAGACCCTTGTCGAGCACCGAAAGATTCATCTTGCCGGCGGCGTCCTCGAAAATCCGCAAGACGGCGCACTTGGCCGCAAGATAGCCCGCGTCGGCGTCCGTGTCGCCCTTAGCGCAGCCGACGAGTATGAGCAACCCCGGCCCGATAGCCGCCACCCGCCTCCCCTCGACCTCCACCGCCGCCGACTTGACCCTTTGAAGCACAGCCCGCACGGGACCTCCGTGGTCATTTGTACCAGTGCCGGCGTGGAATGCGCAAGCCAATGGCCTTGCGCCGATGGACTTGCGCCCTTCGCCCTGTGCTGTTGGACGCCGGTTCTTCACTGTCCGCGTGACTTCCCGATGACTGTGATGGCCTGCCTGGGGTCGAGGGCATGTGAAGAGCGCGTGCGGCCGAACACGGCAGAGACAAACACAGGAAGTTGTGGTAAAGTCTTTCCGCGAACCGACCGACCCGCCACGGAGGGGCCGGGACAGCATGAAAGCCGAGCTCAGAAAAACCAAACGCTTCGACCCCCTGCGGTTTCGAGGCCGCCGCCGTAGTTGCCTGGCGGCGAGACCACGGCCCCGCGGCGGGAATGGGAGTAAAGTTCACCGACCTTCCGCCCGCAACCAAAGAGACGTTGAGGCATATCATCCCCCCTCCATTGGCGTCATATGCGTCATGGCCGCATGGAGACTACGGGCTGTCAAGGCGTTTCTTTGAGGCATAGCACCCCACGATGCGGTCAACGCGGGATGCTATTTTTGAGGCATAATACTATGTTAGGCGCCATGAGCGCAAGCAATCGCACGCATGAAACGGAAGAACCGAATGACACCTGAAGCAAGGAAACGTCGCAAATACTGGGTCTCCGAACTGGCAAAGCTGAGCGGCTCGTTCGGCGATGACTCGACCAAGATGATCGCGGAGCTTCGCGCCGAGATCGGTAAGGACGGGCCCAAGGCCTTGCTTGATCATCTGAGATTGTGCGGTGCAGTGCCCGAACACTACGGGCACGATTCCTCGGAAGAGAAGCTGTATTCGAAGTACACCGATGCCATCATTTCCGAGTCGCTGACGGCGATCGGTCTCAAGAGCGCCGTAATCACCGCTCGGGCAGATGCCGCCGATGTTCAGGCGCGTGGCGGTGGATACTCGCTCGTGGCAGACGCAAAAGCCTTTCGCCTCAGTCGCACCGCGAAGAACCAGAAGGACTTCAAGGTTCAAGCTATGGACGGCTGGCGCAACGGCCTCGACTACGCCGTTGTAGTCTGTCCGATTTATCAACTTCCGAGCCGTACAAGCCAGATATATCAGCAGGCGATTGCCCGCAACGTCTGCATTCTCAGTTACTCCCACTTGGCTGCTTTGGTGGGCGTGGCTGAGCGTCGAGGAGGGACGGTGGCGACGAAGGGTTTGGGCAGCGTGCTGAAGAGGGTCTCTCTGCTGCACCCGAGCAAGAATGCTGCCGACTATTGGCTCGGAATCAACAAGGCGCTTGTGGCCGCCCTGAAAGGCGACGTCGATCTTTGGACGGCCGAGAAGACGGCTTCGCTCTCTGCCTTGGGCGTAGCAAAGGATGAAGCGTTGACGTTCCTGCGGGCAGAACGCAACCGTCTGCTCGGGCTTTCTCACAAGCAAGCACTCGAGGAACTGATTCGCGCTGCGGGGCTCGATTCACGCATTGCGCAGGTCGAGCGCATCGAACACGGCAACCTACTTGGAGACTGAGTTCATGACACTAAAGTACAGACCGAATTCAGTCGTGGCGACAGACGGTATTGCCGCCGTCCGGGACCTGGAGGCGTCCAGCATTCACCTCATCCTGAGCGACATTCCCTACGGCATTGGCGCTGACGAGTGGGACGTTCTTCACAACAACACGAATTCGGCACTTCTGGGGACAAGCCCGGCACAGGTTAGGGCGGGCGCCGTGTTCCGGCGCAGAGGCAAGCCTCTCAATGGCTGGTCCGAGGCCGATCGCCTGATACCGATCGAGTATCAACGCTGGTGCGAGTCTTTCGCCGGAGAATGGCTGCGACTCCTCAAACCGGGTGGTTCGGCATTGGTCTTTGCGGGCCGCCGCCTCGCTCATCGCTGCGTCGTCGCATTCGAGGACGCTGGGTTTACCTTCAAGGACTCGTTAGCGTGGCTACGCGAATCCGCTCCCCATCGGGCGCAGCGGGTCAGTATCGTGTTTCAAAGGCGTGGCGATGAAGCAAGCGCGGAGCAATGGGAGGGCTGGAGGGTTGGCAACCTCCGCCCAACGTTCGAACCGATCTTGTGGTTTGTAAAGCCGTATACGATCGGAACAACGATCGCGGACAATGTGTTGGCCCACGGCGTTGGCGCCTTTAACGAGCAGGCATTCGTACGTTACGAGCAAGTACCGGATAACGTACTGAGGTCTGGCTTTGCGAAGGGCGAGGGGGGGCACCATGTCGCGCAGAAGCCGGTCAAGTTACTTCGAGCACTGATCGAGTTGACAACTTTACCGGGGCAAATTGTCCTCGACCCGTTCTGCGGCAGCGGTTCCACCCTCATCGCGGCAAAATCGGCCGGCAGAGAATACCTAGGATTTGAAGTTGATCCTGAGGCGGTCAAGGTGGCGAAGGAACGTCTTGCTCCAGACATGTTCGAGGCAGCAGCCATGCGCGAAGAGTATGGCGCCTAACGTTAGGCGACATCCGATGAACGGATCCAAGGACAGCGTCGGCGACTTGCTCCGTGAGTTCTACGGCACGTTCGGGGGAGATCGCCATCCTACGGGCAGCCCTCAGCGATGATTTGGCCCGCCGCCAACTCCGCGAGTGCCGCGCGCTGCTCGAAGACTTGGCAACGCGGCTCACGAGCGAAGAACTGCTGCGGGAGCTATGCGGGATCCCACTTCCGGTCGGCCGGAGCGTGGAAGATCTTTCCAGCGGCGTTTTCTGGTTTGCCTTGGCCGGGAGCCTCGACCGGCGAGAAGGCGGGCTGCCTGTAACGCCCCTCGATGCGAAGCTAGATCTTTCGCTTCCGCTCAAGGTGCAGATGACCGTTCAAGGCTCGCTCGTCCTGCGGCTCCACGTTCCTCTGGTCTACATGCGCGAGGGGGTTCTCGCTGACATGATCGCGGCGAGCGCCCGAGCCGGCGGGCCGTGTTCCGGCCGGGTCAGGAAGCTGCTCAATTCAGACTTCGTGCGTCGGGTGCGCAACGCGCTGTCGCACGGCTCATTCTCGCCATGTGTAGCGGGGCTCGTCTTCCGCGACGACGATGGCGCAGTCGTTGCGACGCCTGGCTTGTTGAACTGGCTCTGCACATGGTTGATGCTCATACAGCTTCAAGCGCTGGCCGCCGGTGCAAGGAGTCCACATGTCGCCTAACAACTGCATGCAGCGGACGGCGCTGCGCGCCGCCGCTGATGCCGAGCGTTGGCCGAATCCATCTCTCCCCAGAGGGCGACTCTTGCGTACTGTCTACGCCACCGTGTTGGACCAGTCCGGTAACAAGTACAGACCGGACCGCACGTCGGGCGGTCCTTATTGTAGGGGGCGGCGGGTCTGTCGAAAAATTGCCCATTCGCCAATCCGCGGTACACTTCTCCTAATGCCAGAAGAAGGAGGCCCTTCTTGGCCGCTTCAAGCCTTCAGCTATCAGCTATCAAGTTTCCGACGCAGGGCAGGCCGGACGTGGGCAACAGGGCCACGGCAGAGGAAATGTACCAACTTGGCCTGTTCCATCTGGCCGGCGACGCGCTTCCGGCGACGTTGACGCTCGGGGTGGCGTACCTGAAGCGCGCGGCGGGGATGGGGCATGTGGGGGCGCACTTTGAGCTTGGGCAGGCGTATCGGTTCGGGCGAGGCGTGGACGAAGATATGGATACGGCATGGGCCTGTTACCTGTTCGCCGCGACGCACGGGCACGCCGGGGCGGCGATGGTGCTCGCGCACGCCTTCTACTCCCTCGCCCGCGAGTGCCATCCTTAAATATGCGGCCGCGCGAGGGGAGGACGAGCGAGATGATCGAGGCGCAGAAGAGCGCTGCCGCCGGTACCGGGGCGGTGATCTTCGATCGGCGTGAGAGTCCCCCCGAGTCTCGGAGCCGCGATCGACGATGAGCTTGCCGGTTGCCCCGGTTCCGGCCCGGCGATCGACGGCCTCGCGTGGGCACGGGCGGTCGCCGTGAGCAACGAAGAACGATCGGTGGTCCCCGCAACGCCTCGCCGGGGCGAATGATCAACGCACAACACTCGGACGTCCACCAACGTTAACTCGGTGATCGACCATGACCGCGTCGGTTTCCCCCTGTGCGAGACTGGTGATCAACGATCATATGTTGTCACGTACCCTCACACCTCTCTGGTGAGGGACGTTGAGTAGTCCTGGTTGGGCCTCGCCGGGACTGGTGAGGGACGATCAGTTGTCCTCCTCGACCCTCGCCCGCACTGGTGATCGACGATCACCTGTTGTCATGTACCCTCACACCTTTTCGGTGAGGGACGTTGAGTAGTCCCGGTCGGGCCTCGGCGGGGCTGGTGATCGACGATCACTTGTCGCGATCCACCCTCGACGCGCCAGGTGATCGACGATCAGTCGTCGCGGTCCACAAGATCAAGAGACACGACGTCGTCTTCACCACCTACGAGACTTTGCGCGACTATCAACTGTCGTTCGGGAAGATAGACTGGGCCGTCACCGTGTTCGATGAGGCGCAGAAGATCAAAAACCCGGCGGCGGCTCTGACCGACGCGGCCAAAGGGATGAAGAACTCTTTTGTCGTCGCTTTGACGGGGACGCCCGTAGAGAACCGGTTGGCAGATCTTTGGTGCATCGTTGATACGGTCCAGCCTGGTTCGCTGCAGACCCTCAAGGAATTCTCGCACGCCTACGAAAAACCAAGCGACGATCAGGACGTCAAACTCGACGAGTTGTATCGGAAACTCACGGACGACTCGCCCGGCGTTCCTTGTATGATGTTGCGCCGATTGAAGAGGGAAAAGCTCGACGGACTGCCCGAAATCGAACACGCCCCTGCTGGTTTCGACAACCTGAGCCCTTGTTACAACGAGGGGCTTGTGCGTTTCATGCCTGATGCGCAGGCGAAGGCCTACGAGGAAGCCATCGAGCTCGGCAGGCGGGCCGTTGGAGACGGGCAGGGCATCTTGCAGGTGCTCGGCCAACTGAAAACGATATCGTTGCATCCTTACGAGAGGCGGGATGAACCGACGGGCCAGTACATCAAAGACTCCGCCCGGTTGGCGGCGACCTTCGATTTGCTCGATTCTATACAGCGGCTTGGCGAGAAGGCGCTGATCTTCCTGGAGTCGAGGAAGATGCAGAAGGTTATTCTGGAAATGCTGAAGGAACGTTACCGTTTCTCAACGCAACCTTTGCTTATCAACGGCGAGGTCTCCGGCGAGGACCGGAAAGCTCGCGTGAACCGATTCCAAGCCAAGTCTGGTTTCGACGTGATGGTGCTCTCGCCGAAGGCCGGAGGTGTGGGTCTCACGCTTACCGCGGCGAACCATGTGATTCATCTTTCGCGTTGGTGGAACCCCGCTGTCGAGGATCAATGTACGGATCGGGCTTACCGGATCGGTCAACGCAAGGGCGTAAAAGTTTACTACCCGATAGCGGTTCATCCGACCATCGGCCTCGACAGTTTCGACGTGAAGTTGTCCCAACTGCTTGCGCGGAAACGGTCGCTGTGGCGGAAGGTCCTTCACCCTTCCGCCTTGATGGACAACGACATCGACGAACTGTTCGCTTCGACGGTCGAGCGCGTCCCGGCGGAAGAGACAGAGAGGGCGACGGCGCGGGGTTTCGTACTCGATTCGGATGCAGACGCGATGGAGCCTCTCCAGTTCGAGAGATGGGTTCTGGAAAAAATCAGGGACCTCGGGTTCGTAATCGATAGCACGCCGCGGACCGGCGACGCGGGCGCCGACGGCATCGCGATGTCCAAAGACCTGTCCAAGTACCCGAACCTCATCATCCAGGTGAAGCATTCGCAGCGGGGGGCCAATTTGGGCAAGGAATTCGTCGAGGATGTATTCCGGGCCAAAGACGCATACAAGCTCAAACGACCCGTCAAACTCGTGGTGGTCACGAACGCGCCTGACTTCACAGAGGTCGCGCACGAATACGCCAAGAGCGCAGGGATTCTCTGCCTCTCGCGAAGGAACATCGGCGACGCGGCGATGTTGCTAAGGCGATAGATCTAGAAAGGCTCACCGCTCCGCCATCGTCCTGCCGAAAAATTGCCCTCCCCTCCAATCGCGGAACACTCAAAGGGAAGCCGGACGGAGGGCCGTCTTGTCTGTGTGTCGCCAGCCTTCAAGGGGGTCATCAGCTTCGAACCATCGGTTGACAGCCGGACCTGCCAGCCGACGGATGCCGAAAAGGCAGAGGAGTTCCATCAGCTCGGCCTCACGCACATGGAAGGCGAGGCCATGCCGGCGACGTACTCGCTCGGAGTGGCCTGCCTCAAGCGCGCCGCCTCGTTGGGCCACCCCGGGAGCGCACTTTGAGCTTGGGCAGGCGTACCGGTTCGGCCGAGGCGTCGCCGAGGACATGGACATGACGTGGATGCACACCTAAGAGCCGTCAGCCGTCAGCTATCAGCTTCCAACCTTCAGACAGTGGCCGTCCAGCGGTCAGCTTTCAGCCAAGGCCTTGGGCATGGGTCTGACTACTTTGAAGAGAAAGCTTCGGGCATGGGGGGTCATCACCGAAAACCGTGTTCGAACGGTCTGATGACTCTACAGAGACTTGAATCGCCAAAAAAAAACGTCTTGATGATCCTACAGGCATCGCGAACCGCCGTTCCAAGCTCCAAGTGTCTTGATGGTCCTACATGCCCTCCGACCCCGCGTGCCCGGGTCTCTTGAGGGTCCTCAGTGCCTCCGCTTCGGGCGTTCGAAGTGCCTTGATGCTCCTCAGCGGACTTGGACGCGGGTTTCCAGGTCTCTTGA
>JACRCP010000285.1 GCA_016218965.1 Deltaproteobacteria bacterium
CGAGATGTACCTGAGCAGGTTCAGCCCGTGGCTGTCGGACTCCACGACGGGAGACTTGAACCGCTGGCCCCAGAAGTGGCCGGTGCGGTCGTGCCTCAAGTTGTAGTCCCTGGCATACATTGCGGCGATGTCGTGCATGATGCACGAGATGGTAGCCTTCTCATCGGCGGGGGTCTCGATGACGAGGTGAGCGTGGGAGTTCATGCTACTCTGCGTAGTAGCGGCACGCTACGTAGCACGAGTGACCATAGCTCCGCTCTAAGGGAGTTCTGTCGAGTAGCGGGGTCTCACCGAACGGTGAAACGAGGCTTCTCTCCGGGGAAGCCCTAAAGCGGAGTTATGGAGTGATGCAGTAGCCGTAGAACTTGAACTTGGGGCGGATTTCGAGCCTGGCACGCCTGCGACGCACATTCGGGGAACCGCCTCGATTCTGGCGGCCCAAGATTCGGCTTCGACTCCGGCGGTTGGAATAATACCCAAAAACGGTCTATCCTGTCTCGCGTTCGGGGGCGAATCCCGGGGAGTTCGATGGACCGGCCGTTTGTCAAAAAGATCGCGAGTTTCGCGCTTGCGCTTTGCGTCACCGGCGGGCTGCTCTGGTTCATCAGCCGCCGCGTGGACATGCGGGTTGCGCTGGGATACTGGAAGACGGTGCGCGTGGGACCGATCGCCGGCGCGATGGGCGTGTTCCTTTTCGGGGCGTTCGTCGTCGGGTGCTTCAAGTGGTACCTATTGCTCAAGTGGAAGGGACTGCCTGTGCCCTACCTCCGGGTGCTCCACGTGAAACTGGCGGCCGCGGCCCTGCACGTCGGGCTGCCGCTCAAGCTCGGCGCGGTGACAGAGGGGATATACGTCAGCCGGGTGTGCGGCTACAGGCTGGAACATGTCTTCTCGACGATCACGTTCGATCTTCTGCTCAATTTCATGGCGCTCGTGCTGCTGGCCACGGTGTCGAGCGGCGTGATTGCGCTCGAAGGCGGGGCGGTTCTCGGGGTGCCCCTCTACCTGTGGTCGACCGGCGGCTTGGTCATCCTGCTGGTGATGCTCACGCCGTTCTGGCCCGGAGGCCTGCGTGTGCTCGAGCGCGTGGCGGCGTGGTTTCCCGGCAGGGCGGGGGTGTTCGTCGGCGGGCTCCTCGAGAGCTACCGCGACCTGGCGCCGGTGCGCAAACTGGCGCTCATGGGGATCGCCGTGGCGATGCAGTTGATGAGCTATTTGCTGATGTACCTCAGTTTCAGGGGGTTTGGGCTCGAAGCGCCGCTCGGCTACCTCATGCTCGCCGTCCCGGTAGTCTTCTTTTTCGGGGCCTTGCCCGTCTCGGTCTCGGGGTTCGGGATCAGGGAACTTTTGGTTATCTTTTTCTTTTGCCGGCACCGCCAGCTCATGTCGCCGGAGCAGGCAGTTGGGGCTTCGATGTTCATGGGGACGCTGATCTTGCTCCTGAGCTCGGCGTTGAGCGCTCCGCTTCTGCCGGGGTACTTGAGGGACGCGGCGATTGGCTCGCGCGATCGTCATCGGGTAGAATATCCCGCAGGGGGCGGGGGGCCTTCGGGGAAACAGTGAACGCAGTAGTCCTGGTACAACCGCGCACCGAGGCATTCGACGCGCTCAAGAGGGGCGCGACCATGCCGCTCTCGCTGCTCTCGGCGGCAAGGCGGGTCCATTCCCGGTACAACGTCGCGATCGTCGACCAGCGGTCCGATCCCGCATGGAAGGAAACGCTCAAATCCGCCCTCGAACGCCGGCCGCTTCTGGTGGGGACGACGTCCGTGACCGGGCGTCAGCTCCGGCACGCGCTCGATATCAGCAGGTTCGTCAAGTCGGTTTCGGACGTTCCCGTTGTCTGGGGCGGCATCCACGCATCGCTCTTCCCGGAACAGACCGTGAGCGAGCCGTGCGTGGACTATGTCGTCCGCGGAGAGGGGGAACAGACGCTTCTGGAACTTGCCGACGCGCTGGCCGCCGGTTCGAACCCGTCCGCGGTCCCGGGGATCGCCTCCAAGGACGGCTCCAGGGCGGCGCTCGCCCCGCCGCGCGAGTTCCTCGACATGGACACGCTCGAGGAGATCCCGTTTGACCTTGTGGACCCGGGCGGTTTTTTCCTTCGCTCCGGGCGGCCCACGGCGTACTTCGAGACCTCGCGGGGGTGCCCCAACGAGTGCGGCTACTGCTACAACGTCGCGTACCATCGCAGGCGCTGGCGCGCGCAGGGCGCCGCGCGTGTCGTGAGGCGCGTCGGGGAAATGCTCGACCGTTTCCCCGGGGTGCGCCACCTGTCGATTGTGGACGACAACTATTTTGTCGACCGGAAACGGGCGATCGCAATCGCAGGCGGTCTTGCGGGCCTCGGCCGCGATCTCACGTACCAGGTGCAGGGCGTCCAGGCGGGCCTCCTGCATGCCATGACCGATGCCGAGCTGGTCCTCCTGCGCCGGTCGGGACTCGCGCGGGTCGACATCGGCGCCGAGACCGGATCGGGCCGGCTTCTTGCGGCGATGCGCAAGAGGCTCGACCTTCAGGATCTCCTCGCGCTCAACCGCCGGTTGCGCCGCGTCGGCATCCGGCCGTGGTACAATTTCATGAGCGGATTCCCCGGCGAGACCGAGGCGGACTTCGAGGCCACGCTCGATCTCGTGCTCCGGATCATGCGAGAGAACCCCGACGCCCTGGTGTCGCCCATCTACAACCTTGCGCCGTACCCCGGGACCGAGGTGTTCGAGGAGGCGCGCCGCACCGGCGCGCGTTTCCCGGACACGACCGAAGGCTGGGCGGACTTCAGCCTCGATTCGAGCAACGTCCCGTGGGTCGACGACCGGGCGAGGGCGCGCAACGCGGCGGCGTATTTCCTTTCGATCTTCGTGGACGGGAAGACGAGGGAGTACGATACGTTCCGGCCGCTCGCGTGGGCCGCGGCGGCGTACCGGCCCGTTGCGAGATGGCGGCTCAAGAACCGGCGTTTCGGGCTGCTCTTGGAAAAGCTGATTGCCGACCGCGCGATCGAACGTCTGTCGTGAGGCGAGGTTCAAGTGAGAGTGCTTCTGGTCAGCCCCGTGTACATCTCCGACAGCCTCCAGCCCAATTTGGGGCTGGGATACCTGGCGGCCGCCGCAGGGCGGCGCCACGAGGTCAGGATTGTCGACAAGTTCACGGGCGAAGTCAGACCGGATCTGTTTGCCGTCGAGCTCCGGAGGTACCAGCCCGACGTCGTGGGGGTCCAGGCGCTCTATCTGGAGATCGACGTCGTGGGCGATCTCCTGACCGTCGCGAAGCGCTGGCGGAGGCGGTGCACGACGGTGATCGGCGGCCCCGCGCCCACCGCGCAGGCCGGGGAGCTGTTTCTGCGTTTTGGCGACAACCTCGACTACGCTTTTGCAGGCGAGGCCGAGGTCGGCTTTCCGGCCCTGCTCGACATTCTCGCCTCCGGCGGGCCGAAGGACGCGGATCTCCGGGCCGTTCCCGGCCTGGTCCGCCGAAAGGGATCGCGAGTCCTGGCCAATCCGCAGGCAGTCACCGACGTGGCGTCGATCCCCATGCCGGCGTGGAGCCTTCTCGATCCCCTGGCGTACCCTCCCGCTCCGCACGGTGCGTTCTACCGCCTGCGGCCGGTGGCGCCGGTCATCACCTCGCGCGGATGCCCGCACCGTTGCGGCTTCTGCGCGGCGTCGCAAGTGGCCAGCCGCCGCGTGCGCTACCGGCCGCTCGATCACGTGCTTGACGAGATCGAGTACCTGCTCGGCGAACGCGGTGTGCGCGAGGTCCACCTGGTCGACGACAACTTCACATTCTCGCGCGAGTACGTCGAGGCCTTCTGCGAAGGGATCGAACGGCGGCGCCTCCGGTTCCCGTGGGCCTGCCCCAACGGCGTCCGCCTTCAGACTCTTTCCGAGGACCTCCTTGCGCGCATGAAGGCGGCGGGGTGCTACTCGCTTTCGATGGGGATCGAATCGGGCGTGCAGGAAACGCTTGACCACCTGCGCAAGGACCAGACGGTCGAAGAGGCGCGCCGGGCGGTCGGGCTGGTTCACGAAAGCGGCATACACGCCGTGGGGTTCTTCATGATTGGGATCCCGGGCGAGACGCGCAGGCAGATGGAGGAAACGATTGAGTTTTCGCTCTCGCTTCCGCTCCGAAGGGCCAACTTCATGTTCTTCGTTCCGTTCCCCGGCACGCCGCTCTACCCCGAGGCGCAGTCCGCGTGCCGCCTGCCTCGCGTGCGCTCGTTTGCCGAGGTTTCATATGTCCCCGACGGCATGACGGCGGCCGAGATCAAGGCGCTGCAGAGGGTGGCTTTCATGCGGTTCTACCTCCGGCCCAGGCAGTTCTCGTGGCTGCTCTCGGACATACGCGGCCCGCGCCACATGAAATGGGTGGGGAAACGGATGGCCCGCTGGCTCGTGCCGGGCCTGGAGAGCGTGTGAAACGCGTGGCGCTCATCAACCCGCCGGCGCCCCGGCCGCTCCTGCGCGACTACTTCTGCACGTCCGTCCCCAAAACCGGATACTACTGGCATCCGATAGACCTGCTCTGCCTCTCGGGAAGGCTTGCCGCCGCGGCCGATCTCGTCGTCGTGGACGCCGTGGCCGAGGGTCTGGACGGCGGGCAGGTGATGGCCCGGCTTGGAAACGCGCGCCTTTCGGCCGCCGTGGTGCTCGCGGCCGCCGGGTTCGATGCCGATCTGGAATTCGCCGCACAACTCAAGGCCGGGAAGGCGGAGGTCGTCGTCGGTCTTGGCGAGGATATGCTGGGCGACCCGGCCGGGGCGCTTGGGCGGCACCCGTTCCTCGACGCGGTGCTCACGGATTTCGTCGGCGACGCGCTTGTCCGCTGGCTGGATGGCGAGCGCGCGCCCGTGCCGGGGATCGTTTTTTTGGTGGGCGGCGGGATTCGCGATGCAAAAGAACCGGCCCGGGGCATGTTCGTGGCGCCTCCGGCGGAACACACGCGCTTCCCCCTCGACGCGTACCGCCTGCCGTTCGCGGTGCCGCACCCCTGGGTGTCGATTCTGTCGAGCTTCGGCTGTCCCTTCCGCTGCGCCTACTGCAATTCAGGCTCGTTCGGGTATCGCTTGCGCGATCCGGCGAACCTTGCCGAGGAACTTGACGTGGTCTCGGCGCTTGGGATCCGCCACGTGTTCGTTCGCGACATGACGTTTGCCGCCGACCGCGCGCACGGCGAAGAGATCTGCCGCGTCTTCGAGGGCCGCGGGCTTTCATGGAACTGCTACTGCCGGATCGACCGCGTGGACATGGACCTCCTGCGCCGGATGGCCGCCGCCGGGTGCGTCATGATCCATTTCGGCGTCGAGTCGGCGGCGTCCGACCTCAGGACGGTGTTCCTTCGGGGCGCGGGGGTCGAGCGCGCCGAGGAGGCGTTCGCGTGGTCGCGCGAGGCTGGGATCGCGGCCGGCGCGCACTTCATACTGGGGCTTCCGGGCGAGACGGAGGAGGACGTCGAAAAGACGATCGGATTTGCGCGGCGGCTCAAGCCCGACTACGCGTCGTTCAATATCTTCACGCCGCGGGCCGGGTCGAAGCTCGCGCGCGATCTCGAGAAGGAGGGGAGAGTGGTCGATCCGGCGGGTGCTCCCCGCGACTGCTCGTTCGGCCAGTACCGGGTTGCAGGCGGCATCCCGCCCGGCCGGTTCGAGAAACTCCGCCGCCGCGCCGTCGTTTCGTTCTACGCCGACCCGCGCTACATCCTGCGGCAGGCGCGCAAGGTCAGGTCCTTGTCACAACTGGCACACCTCGCCTGCTCGGGCCTCCAGGTCCTGCGGGGGGAGGGTTGACGGTACGTCCACGTTGTCGGACCGCTTCCATTCGGAATACGTTGGCAGCCTACCTACACGCAAAGCCCCACCCGGGCGTTCCCGCACGTTCTTCGAATCTCACTGCGCCAGACCACGGGCCGCCTGCACGGCCCGTGGAGGGGGCACGTCCGGGGTCACATCATCAGCATCGGCAGGGGCTTGAGCTGGCGGCGGAACGGGTCGAGCGCAAAACCCAGCGCCTCGAGCGTCGTGGCGCCCATCAGGTAGACGCCCTTCTCGCCAAAGATCACCGGCGCGCCGCGGACCTTTTTGCCGTATTCGAAAAACGCGTTGCCCACGTGTTTGCGGACGACCTCGCCGTTGGCGAGAATGAACTCTTCTTCCGACGTGGACTTGATGCCGAGTCTTTTCAGGATTTCGGCCGGGACAACCGAGTAGAGCGCCCCCGAGTCGATGAGAAACTCAAGCTCTTTCCTTTTTCCCGGACGCGCGGGGTTGCTGATCTTCGCCTTGATGAACGTAAGCCCCATGGTTTGCTCCTTCCGACAGCCCGAATATACCACACTTCCAAGACGGCGGCCAAAGAGCCCGTCGAACCCGGGTGACATGCCGCCGGTTCCGGGATACATTGCGCGTCCATGAACCTGCGTGAAAAAGGCGACGGGCGGGGGCGGGAGGTTCTCGAGGCGATCGCCGTTGCCGACCCGGCGGCCCGGGTCGCGGTGATGCTCCGGCACGCGGCGCGCGACGAATTCGTTGGTCTCGAGAACGCGCTCTCGGCGGCGCTCATTGCCGAGGGGAGGGCGGCCGCGCGGGCGTTCGGCGTGGGGCTGCCGGTTTCGCGGCCGCTCCGGCTCTGGCACAGCCCGGTGTCGCGATGCGAAGAGACGGCCGCGCTCATCGGCGAGGGTTTCGCGGGCGCGGGCGGGGAAGTATCGCAGCGCGGCGAGGCGAAGTTCCTCTTCGGGCCGTATGTGAAGGACGGCGCCGCCATGGTGGAGTTGTCGCGAGCCACAACCGGGGATTTCCTGCGCCACTGGTTCGACGGCGGCGTGCCTGCTTCCATTCTCGACCCGAGAGACGATGCCGCCGCCGGGCAGGTCGCGCGAATCCGGGCGAGGATGCTTGAGACCCCCGCGGGCGCCCTCACGATCTTCGTCACGCACGACTGGAACATCCTCGCGGTCCGCGAATCGGTCCTCGGCGTCCGCCACGAGGACGCGGGGTGGATCGACTTCCTCGACGGGGTCGTTTTCACCGAGAACGGCTCCACGCTCTCAGCCCGCTGGCGCGGGCATGCAGCGAGCCTCTGACGTCGCAGGCGCCGTCCGCCTTTTCGGCCCCTTGAATCCGCAGTATTCCCCCCGTCCCCTCCCGACCCCAGTTCCGGTGTCGTTCCGGCGTCGTGCTGTTCCGGCGACGTGCTTGCGTGGCAAGGCTCTTTTGGTGTACCCTGTGCTCGAAACCGGTCGACGAGATGGGAAGAGACGGGTGTCGAGGCGGAGCCCCGGGAAACGGGGCGGAACAGTTTGAGCCGTCCCTCCAGAGGGTTGTCACGTCTCCAGATCATCCAAAAACTCCGACGCCGGCTCGACGCCCGTGACAAGGAGGTGGTCCCGCGCGCGGGTGCAGGCGACGTAAAGGAGGTGGCGTTCGGTGTCGTAGACTTCCTGGAGGTCGGAATCGTCGCCGACGGTTTCGATGCGATCTTGCAACGGGATCACCTCGTCGTCGCACGCCATCACGGCCACGGCGCGGAATTCCAAGCCCTTGGCGAGGTGCATCGTGCTGAGCGACACGTGGCCGGTCGTCGTTTCGACCTCTTCGTCCAGAACCTTGAACTCGGCGCCGGCTTCCTCGACGGCCGTTTTGGCCCGGGCGAGCTGGGCGTCGGAACGAACGAACAGCCCTATCTCGTGCGGGGCGACGCCGTCCTTCATGCGTTCCTTGAGCCAGCGGCCCACGGCCTCGAGTTCTTCTCCTTGGCCCGCCAGCACCTTGATTTCGGGCGGCGGGCCGTTGAAGACCGAGACTGTGTCGCCGCGGTCCTCGACGTTGCCGTCGACGTCTGCGAGCGCCGGGCTGAGGAGGCGGTCGGCCTGCCTGCGGATCTGGTGCGACGTGCGGTAGTTGACCCGAAGCGTCTTGGATCGGCCGCGAACGTCGACGCCCAGGGACTTCCAAGAAAATGGAAGTTGGAAGATCCGTTGTCCCAAGTCGCCGGCGAAGAACAGGGCATCGGGCCGGTGCGCGCCAAGGGCGGCGAGGAAACGAAGCTGGCTGACGCTGATATCCTGGGCCTCGTCCACCACGGCGAAATCGAAAGGCGGGTTCTTGAGCTTCTTGAGCGCGGGTGTCAGCCGGCCAAACAAGCCGGCGCCGGTGACGAGTTTGCTGGCCGCAAGCCCGACGCGGACCTTCTCGAAGATCGACCACAGCAACTTGCGTTGCTGCTCGGAGAGCCGGGTCTTTCGGCCAAGGCGCGCCACATCGCGGTACGCCTCCCACGAGTCCAACTGCCAGGCGTCCACGATCTGATGCCACTCGGTGAACAGGAAGTGCACGGTGAACTTGTGCCCGCCGATCGCCGCGGACGCCTTCTTCAGTAAATCCTGGATGATCTGCCGTGTCGCGAGGTGCGGCTCGCCGAAGTGCGACTTGTAGAGTCGTGCGCCGATGGAATCGATGGAATGGACGTCGATGCGCTCGGCGAGGCGGGGATCCCGGTAGACCAGCCGCTTCATGCGGACAACGAGCGCGTTGGCGAGCGTGTCGGAAAAGGTGGTGAGCAGGACGCACGCGTCGGGGTTGGTCCGGGCGAGGTGAACGGCGCGGTGCAGCGCGACGATGGTCTTTCCTGTCCCCGCCGACCCCGCCACCCGCGCAGGCCCGCCAAAGCCCTTCTCGACGATCTGGCGCTGATCGGGGTGGAGGAAGATCGTCCACTTATCCCACGGGTACTCCAAGGCGCGCTTCAACTCGTCGAGGTTGGCCAGCACGCGGAACCGGCGCCGGGCGTCCGGATGCTCGAAAGGATCGGCCGGCGCCGGAGCGGGTGCCGGAATCCGCGGTTTCCCTCCCGTCGCCAGCTCCAGAAGCGCCTCGGCCGCCTCGGCGGGCAGATGATCGGTAAGCCCGAGCAGCGTGTCCTCGGTCGCCTTGCGAACGTCGCCGACCCACTCGGCCGGCACGCCGTAGCTCAAAAGCTCGGCCTCGGCGACACCCTCGAAGAGCAGCGGCTTCGGCCGCGCGGCCTCGGGGACCTCTACGTACTTCGGGACCAAAACCTCCTTGACCGTCTCCCGAATCTCGACAAACTGCGCCGCCCCCGTGGCCGGGTGCGCCTCGAGCCGCCGCCGCTCGGCCCACTCATACGCCTTGTCGTGGTGGTCCACGTAGCAGAGCAACAGACTCCCCGGCGTCCGGTGGACGATGATCCGGACGTCCCCGCTCACCCGCACCGACCAGAAGTTCTTGTCTTTGGCCTTGTCGAGCTTGTGGAAGCTCATCCCCGGGTTGGCCGGATTGAGCTGTAAGTCGAAGGCAGTAGTTTTGACTGCCTTTTGCTCGTCCCCGGTTAAACGGCCGAGACTCTCAGTGAATGTATCGGCGATGCGGAAGTCCATTTATAGCCATTTCTAGCGGGTTATAGCTGGATCCGAGTATAACTGGGTATAACTTCCTTGCACGGAACACCGGCCCTTGTCGTGCCGAACACGTTCATTCGTCCCTGTCCGTGACGGTTTCAATCAGAACGAGCAGCCTCTCGGGCACCGACTGTCCGACGAAAGACTCGACGCCGTGCCCCTTCTCATCACCATCCAGCCACGCATACGCGAGCTGGTCGCTGTCGCCCACGCTCAGAGAGAAAAGACGATCGCGAGACCGTATCCAGTCGAGCGAAACCGACCCGTCGGGTTCCGGCGCAAACTCGGGCACGGGGAAGCCCGGCGGGAGCAACTGGACGAACATCTCGGCGCGGGCGACCGCCTCCGGCCCGATCGGCCGAGCGTCGCACCCGTCCCAACCACCCTTCGCGCAATCTCTGGCCAACGCGTTCAATCGGGCGATCGCTTCGCCAGTCTCAGGCGCAAACTTTTTCGTGCTGTCAGTCATCCCCAGCTCCGAATTCCGCCGCCGTTCTCGCAATCCGGCCGCGACACAACGCCGTCGTCTTGGCCGCTTTCTGCTCGGCGCCCGTCAATCGGCCCAAGCTCTCGGTGAACGTGTCTGCAATGCGGAAGTCCATCAAACTCCCACTTGAACGGGCACCGCAATCTGGTTGGCGATTGCTGTGTACAGGTCAACACCTACCTCTGGAGCTCGGATCGACACGAGAAACGAGTATCGCGCACTCTTGTTGAAGCAATTCAAACCCGGCCTGGTTTTCCACCAACCCGGCGCGGGATACACACCCAAGACTCCCTTACTTGCAAGCTCGGCCGCGGTTCCCTTCCAGATGTCGGAATGAATAGATCCTTTGTGTCGGTTGTTTATCCCGATGAGCCAGCCGGTGTCGGTGCCGGCGGGTTCTAGCCCAGTCTCTTCGTTACGCGCAGCCGCGTTTACGCGTGCCCGAAACCCGCGTTCTGACTCGTGGGCACGTTTCACGTCGAACCTGAGCCCATACGATTCGTACCGATATCTCGAACGAACCCCTCGTTGCGACGGGTTTGGCTCGATGAAATATGAAAGGGTGACCCTCATCTCGACTTCCGTTGCGCCTAAGGCCTCCAACTCGACCAAAGGCCACGGAAGTCGATGAACGTTCATATCCCGCAACGTCGGTTGATGCCCTTCCCTGCGTTCGAAAGGGCGCAGTTCCGATTCGACAACCAGCGTCAGCGAATTCGACACACTCCAAAGGGCCCGGTCCAAGTCCGGAACACCATAACCGCAGTGCCGAATGAGTTTCACGTAGTCCGACATGTTGGGACCGCGGTCGCGCGGGAGGTAGTACCTTTTCATCTCCTCCGTCCATTCTGCCGAATGAACGATCAGCGCGCGGATGGTCTCGGGTCGCAGTGTCGGGTACTCTGCCATCAACTTCGCCGCCATTTGAGCGGCGAGTGCCGTGGCGGCACTCGTGGCGTTCGACTTCGTAAACAATCGTTGAGTATGGTTGTTGAACGTTGTCAAAAGGCTGAGACTGGACATCGGGTGCGCGCTTGCGTGATCTTTGGCCACGTTGGCACCCTCGAAAACGACATCCGGTTTCAAAGGCCATTGGGCCTGCCAAGTCGCAGAAGTCGAACTGAAAGGACTGAGGCCGCCTTGATTGGCCACCGGCGTGTAGCCTTGCGCGTCGGCCTCGGTGATGCGGGTTAGGTCCGTATGAGCGCCCACGGTCAAGGCATTCCACGCCTGTCCGGGATCATGGATGCTGGCCGTGGTATTGCTTTCGGGGGAATTGAACCACGACCTCGTGTCCTCGATATTGCCTGCGGCGATGATGATCAGGCGGGGCGGCTCGCGGTCTTCAGTCGAGCCTACTGCCAGTCTGTCGACAGTGGCGGACCACGCGGATGGACGGCCACGGTCACGCCGATCTCTTGCTGTGACGGCCATACTGAACACGCGGCGCCGGTTGGCGTGCGCCGCCTCGGGTTGTGAGATGGCGTCCAAGGTGAGGTTGCCGTGGTGTCGTGAATCGCCAATGTTGTCGTCTGGCTGTCGAAGCAACTTCACCGACTCGAGACGGTGCCGGATTTCGATTTGTGTGTTCGATGCCAACAGCGGTGTCAAGTCACCGAAAAGTGCGAGCCCGGCCATTTCGGTCCCGTGACCGTGGGCGTCGTTGACTCCCCATGCGGGATCGATTGTGAATAAATCCCGACCGTCAAGTGCCTGGTCGAGCAAAGGATGGCCGTTGTTAACCCGTATCTCTTTAGTTCCGAGTGAAAACCGAGGGCAATGGAGTACCGAGGTGCCATGAGGACTCCATATGCCGAACATGGTTCTCCGAGGAGAACGCCTGGATTTATCAACGGCTCACTGTCGGGCAATCACGCCTCCGAAC
>JACRCP010000279.1 GCA_016218965.1 Deltaproteobacteria bacterium
CCAGCTCGTGGGCGCGGTACCGTATGCGCAAGTCTGCCAGGACGCGACGGGCGACATTCACGCCAAGAGCGTGTCGGTCGGGACGACGCCGGTTATTGACTCGGCGGGGAAGTGGGTGGCGGACCCGGCAAACGTCCCGGGCGTGAAGTCAGTCGGGACGGCCGCGCCGCTTTCGGGAGGGCCTATCATCGACACAGGCACGATCTCGCTGCCGAAGGCTGACGCAGCGACGAGCGGGTACCTTTCGAGCACAGACTGGGCGGCGTTTGACGCAAAACAGAACCGGGTGACGGGCGTGTGCCCCGCCGGGACCTGCGCCGTGTCCGTTGACACCAGCGGGACGCTCATCTCCGAGGCGTATGCGGTCGGGGATATTTCGAGCATCCTGGCCACTGCGCCGCTTACCGGCGGAGGCTATTCCGGCGACATAACGCTCGGTTTGACCAAGGCGACAGCGGCGAGTGACGGATATGTATCATCAGCCGACTGGAGCACTTTCAACGCGAAGCAGAACCTGGTGACCGGGACGTGCAACCTCGGAAACTCGATCCGCGTGATCAACCCCGACGGCAGCGTGGAATGCGAGGCCGACGACAACGCGGGCGGGACGGTAACGAGCGTCGGCACGGGCACGGGCCTCGCGGGCGGTCCGGTGACCGGCTCGGGCACGATCTCCCTTGCCGCTTCATACGCCGACGGCTCGGTACACGACGGCCGATTCGTCAATAGCGCCGGGGACACGATGGCAGGGAATCTCAACCTCCCGGCCGATGGGCTGAGCGTCGGGGCGGACCAGTTGGTGTGCAAGGATGGGTTCGTTGGATTCGGTACCGCGAGTCCCATGAGCAAGATCGACATTAGAGATGGAGGTTTGAGAGTTGCACAAGGCCTCGGGTCATCGTTCTATTTTGAGCCTCTGTCGACTGGCGCGTTGGGGATAGGTGTGGATCCGGCAAACGGAAACGGTGTCACGGTACTGAACAACGGCAACGTCGGCGTCGGGACGGCAAGCCCTGCAAGCCCTGTAGAAGTGTATTCTTCAACCGGACCCGGTGGATATGGACATCTCTCGTTGGTGAGAGATTCAAGCCACGATCCAAGCGACCAGTCCTGGGGTTTCTCCGTCCAAGGTCTGAACGAAGCCAGCGTCAACGCACTTCTTCTGCAGGGCAGTGACGGTCTGGTTGCTCCCGCGACCAATGTAATGTCGTGGGCGACCTCCGGAAACGTCGGCATCGGGACGACGACTCCGGGAGCGAAGTTGGACGTCGCCGGCCTGATCTTGGGCGACGATATCTCTGCTCGTGGTGCCCTTGGGGCCAAGAGATACGGCGGAAACGTGGATCTGGGTGATTGGGACCCGTCGACGGTCGACACAAACATCGGAGGCGGGAATGCCTTCTATCTGAGCTTCGTGACCAACCAGACGGGTTATCCCATTCCATTTGGCAGTTTGCGCGGGGCCACGCGGGGTGCGTCATCCAACTACGAGTACAGCTATCAGATATTCCGTGGCTACGGCGCCAACGATGATCTCTTCTTCAGATCCGGTCGAAGCGACACGACTTGGGGCACGTGGCAGAAATTCAGCATGGTGGCCACCAGTTCCCTCAGGTTCAAGGAGAACCTGAAGCCCATCGACAGCGCGCTCGACAAGGTGTTGGCGCTCAAGGGGTACTATTTCGACTGGAAGAAGGAGCACGGCGGCAAACACGACATCGGTTTTGTGGCCGAAGAGGTCGCAAAGGTTCTGCCCGAGGTGGTCGAGTACGAGCCGAGCGACGCGAGCCCGAAATACCTTCGATACGAGAAGATCGTTCCTCTCTTGGTCGAGGCGGCTAAGGAACAGAAGAAGGAGAACGATTCGCTCAAGGCGCGGCTGGAGGCGCTTGAGAGGACGATCGCGGCGCGGGAGGATACGGGAGTCGCACGGGAGCACTTGTCGCTGCGCTCCTGCGTGGCTCCCCTACAAGGGCCAGGCGCAACGTCTGCGTGGCTCCCTTTCGGGACATCGATCGCAGGTGCGGGGTTCGGGTTGCTGGGGTTTTTGGCGCTGGGGGCGATCATCGCGGCGAGGAAAAGAAGCGGAACGATGAATGATGTACCGGGCAGGGGAGGAGGGTCGTCATGAGGGAACACGTTAAGGTGATCGTTTTGGTCGCCGCTGTCCTCGTTGCGCAGTCGGCAAACGCCCAGGAGGAGAAGGCGCCCGCGGTTTCGGCGCCCGCGGGTGCGGCGGCCGGGCAGCCGTCGGCGCCGAAGCCCCCGGCGGCCGCGGCACCTGCAACCCCAGTCGCGGCACAGCCGGAACCGGCGAAGGTCGTTGAACCGGCCAAGGAGTCCTGGCCTCAGGCGCAGGCGGCGGCCGAGAAGGAGAAGGAGACCAGGCCGACGATGGTCATCTTCAACTTCGTTCCCGAGAAGGGGGTCGACAAGGGCATCGCCAATATGCTCATGGAGCTGGTGCTGGATGCGGTGGCCAAGTCCAAGTCGTTTTCGGTCATCGGCCAGAAGGACCTCGAGAAGATGGTGGCTTGGGAAAAAGAGAAGCTCAAGGCGTGCACCGAGGGGAGCTGTCTTGCGGAGATCGCCGGGGCGATGGGCGCGGCGTACTACATCGAGGGTTCCATCGGCGTCCTGGGCGACGAGTACGTGATTGCGCTCAAATACATGGACGCGAAACAGGTGACGGTAATCGAGCGGGACACGAAGCGCGTCAAGAGAGAGGAGCGGGTGCTGGCGGACACGGTGGGCGCTATGGTGTCCGGGGTCCTTGGCATCGAGGGGGTGGTCGGCCCCAAGGGAACGGGAGCACCGGCCGCGACGCCGGTGGCCGAGGCCAAGGCGCCGGTTGGCGACGGCGGGCGGGTCGAGAGGATCGTCGGATACTCGTGCGGCGGGGCGGCCGTGGCGGCGCTTGGGGCCGGGCTGTATTTTGGCCTCCGGTCAAAGGAGATAAACGATGGGCTGGCCAAAAAGAGTTATCCCTCCGGGGACGTAGAATCGAAAGTGGGCGAGGGAAACACGGCGCAGACGCTGCAGACGGTCGGGTACGTCACTGCGGGCGTCCTGGCCGCGGTAGGGGGCTACTTTTTGTACAGCGGATACTCGGCGCCGGCAGTCCAGGTTTCGGTGGGAAGCGAGACCGTGATCTTGGCGGTCGGAGGGAGGTATTGAAATGAAACTCGTCAGGCTGATGTTGTTCGGGTGTATTGCGCTTGCGGGCGGGTGTTACTACGACCTGGACCAGTATCTCGAGGACGCGGCCGGGGTTGTCGGGAAACCGGACGCGGGTGTCCCCGCGGACGCGGGCATGGAGCGCGATGCCGGGGCGGACGCGGGAACAACGGACACCGGGACGTCGGATACTGG
>JACRCP010000282.1 GCA_016218965.1 Deltaproteobacteria bacterium
AAAAAAGGCGCGGATCGCGAGACGGAGAAGGTCGTGCAGACGCGGCTTCAGGTGGCGTTTTGAGCGCCATTCGAGATGTCTTTTTCTGCCACAGAGAACACAGAGTCCACAGAGAAGAGAAGGAGAATGACATGAAAACGTTTGTCAGCCGGACGCGGACGCCCGACCATCCGGGCCGCCTCGCCAGACCCATCCGTCCGCGCGGATTCGAGCTTTCGCGGTTTTCGCCGGCGGCCCTGGCGATCTGCCTTGAGCTGATGGCAACGGGGGCGGCGATCGCCGATTCGACGCTGCTCAACGTCTCGTACGACCCCACCCGCGAGCTTTACATGGAGTTCAACGCCGCGTTCATGCAGTTCTGGAAGGAGAAGACCGGCGAGGACATCAAGGTGCTCCAGTCGCACGGAGGCTCCAGCAAACAGGCCCGCGCGGTGATCGACGGACTCGATGCCGACGTCGTGACGCTCGCCCTTGCCTACGACATCGACGCGCTCCACGAACACGGCGGACTCGTCCCCGGCGATTGGCAGAAACGCCTTCCGCACAACAGCTCGCCGTACGTTTCCACGGTCGCATTCCTTGTCCGGAAGGGAAACCCGAAGAACATCAAGGACTGGGACGACCTCGTGAAGGACGCCGTGAAGGTCATCCCAGCCAACCCCAAGACTTCCGGCGTGGCGCGCTGGAACTACCTCGCGGCCTGGGGGTATGCGCTCAAGAAGAACCACGGCGACGAGGCGAAGGCACGGGAGTTCGTCTCCCGCTTCTACAAAAACGTCCCCGTGCTGGATTCCGGGGCGCGCGGCGCGACCACGACGTTCGTCGAGCGCGGGATCGGCGACGTGCTGGTCAACTGGGAAAACGAGGTCCTGCTCGCCGGTGAGAAGATTGCGCCGGACAAGTTCGACGTCGTCGTCCCGCCAGTGAGCATTCTTACCGAGCCGACGGTGAGCGTCGTCGACAAGGTCGTTGACCGGCGCAAGACCCGACCGGCCGCGCTGGCCTATCTGGAGTATCTGTATTCCGAGAAGGGCCAGGCCATCGCCGCGAAGAACTACTACCGCCCCAGGAACGACGCGGCCGCGGCGAAGTTCCCGGGCCGATTCAAGAAGGTCGAGCTTTTTACGATCGACGAGGTCTTCGGCGGCTGGCAAAAGGCACAGAAGACCCACTTCGCCGACGGCGGCGTCTTCGACCAGATCTACCGGCCGGGGAGGTAGTCACCGACTTGCCGATGCCGCTCTTGCTCAAAAGGAAATCCGTCCTCCCCGGGTTCGGCATCTCGCTCGGATTCACGACGGCGTACCTCGGCCTCGTCGTGCTGATCCCGCTCTCGGCGGTCTTCTTCAAGGCGGCCGGCGTGGGTTGGGCCGGGTTCGGGGACGCGGTGGCCTCGCCGCGGGCGCTCGCGTCGTTTCGCCTAAGTTTCGGCGCGTCTTTTCTGGCGGCGGCCGTCAACGCGCTATTCGGCACGGCCACGGCATGGGTCCTCGTGCGACACCGTTTCCCGCTAAAGGGACTCGTCGACGCGCTCGTGGACCTCCCGTTCGCCCTGCCGACCGCGGCCGCCGGGATCGCGCTCACCGCCGTCTACGGCGCCAACGGATGGCTCGGGCGTCCCCTGGGCGCGATCGGCGTGAAGGCGGCCTATTCGCCCCTGGGCGTCGCGATTGCTCTGACGTTCATCGGCCTCCCGTTCGTCGTGCGCGCCGTGCAACCGGTGCTCGCGGACCTCGACGCCGAGGTCGAGGACGCGGCCCAAAGCCTGGGCGCGAGTCGTCTTGCTGTCTTCCGGCGGGTGATACTTCCGACGATCCTTCCCGCCGTGCTCACCGGGTTCGCGATGGCGTTTGCCCGTGCCGTCGGCGAGTACGGTTCGGTCATCTTCATCGCCGGCAACATGCCCCTGCACACCGAGATCACGCCGCTGCTAATCGTCACGAGGCTCGAGCAGTACGACTACGCCGGCGCCGCGGCGATCGCCGTCGTGATGCTCGCTGTGTCGTTTTTAATGCTCCTGGTGATCAACATGCTTCAGCGTTGGACGCGCCGGCGTGCCGGAGGATGAGTCTCGGAACCGAAAGGGCGGACAATGATATCGAAGATCGGAAAGTCACATCCCGGACAATGGCTCCTCACCGCCGCGGTCCTCGGATTCCTGTCTGTGTTTCTTGTCGTCCCCGTCGTCGCCGTCTTTTCGTATGCGCTGCAGAAGGGCGTCGCCGTCTACCTTTCGGCGCTCACCGAACCGGACGCGCTGGCCGCCATCCGCCTGACCCTCGTCACAGCCGCGTTCGCCGTCCCCCTAAACCTCGCCTTCGGCCTGGCCGCCGCATGGGCGATCGCAAAGTTCGATTTTCGCGGGAAAGAAGTCCTTGTCACGCTCATCGACCTGCCGTTTTCGATCTCACCGGTCATCGCGGGGCTGACGTTCACGTTCGTCTTCGGGTTGAACGGCTGGCTCGGTCCATGGCTCGGAAGGCACGAGATCAAGGTCATATTCGCCGTCCCCGGGATCGTGCTGGCAACCGTCTTCATCACACTCCCGTTCGTCGCGCGCGAGCTAATCCCGCTCATGGAAAGTCAGGGGAGCGAGGAAGAGGAGGCCGCACAGGTTCTGGGCGCCTCGGGCTGGCGGACGTTCCTGCGCGTTACACTCCCCAACGTCAAGTGGGCGCTCCTGTACGGCGTCATCCTGTGCAACGCCCGCGCCATGGGCGAGTTCGGCGCGGTCTCGGTCGTGTCCGGACACATCCGCGGTCTGACAAACACGATCCCCCTGCACGCCGAGATCCTCTACAACGAGTACAGGACCGAGGCCGCGTTCGCGACCGCGTCGCTCCTGGCTTTTCTGGCGTTCATCACTCTCGCGGCAAAAAAGGCCGTCGAGTGGCGAAGGAGACGCGCATGAGCATCGAAATCCGGGACGTTTCCAAGTCCTTCGGCGCGTTCAAAGCCGTCGACGGGGTGTCCCTCGGCGTCCCCACCGGCAGGCTGGTGGCCCTGCTGGGCCCGTCGGGTTCCGGCAAGACGACGCTCCTGCGCGTGATAGCCGGGCTTGAGTCGCCCGATTCCGGCGTCGTTTGCTTCCACGGTGAGAACGTCACCTGCCGCGACCCGCGTGAACGCCGGATCGGGTTCGTCTTCCAGCACTACGCGCTGTTCCGGCACATGACGGTCTTCGAAAACGTCGCATTCGGGCTCACGGTCCGGCCGCGCGCCATCCGGCCCCCGAGGCCGGAGATCGAAAAGAAGGTGCTCGGCCTCTTGAAGCTCGTCCAGCTCGAATGGGCGGGCGACCGGTTTCCGTCGCAGCTTTCGGGCGGCCAGCGGCAGCGGATCGCGCTTGCGCGGGCGCTCGCGGTCGAGCCGCGCGTCCTCCTGCTCGACGAGCCGTTCGGGGCGCTCGACGCGCAGGTCCGCAAGGAGCTCCGCCGGTGGCTGCGAAGGCTCCACGATGAGCTCAACGTCACGACGGTTTTCGTCACGCACGACCAGGAAGAGGCGCTCGAGCTCGCCGACCGCGTGGTGGTCATGAACCGCGGGCGGATCGAACAGCAGGGAACGCCGATGGAAGTCTACGACTCGCCCGCCAACCCGTTCGTCTACCGTTTTCTGGGGCACGTAAACGTCTTCCACGGCCGAGTTCGGGAGGGAATGGTGACAATCGCGGATGATCAATTCGGCGACAGGCGTGCCGCCGTGTACGTGAGACCCCACGAGATTGACGTAGAGCGGAGCCGAAACGGAAACGGCGCGCTCGAGGCGCTGGTGAAACACGTCTCGCTCGCCGGCCCGGTCGTGAAGATCGAAATGGAGCGCACGGACCGCGGCGGGAACGTCGAGGTCGATCTGACGCGCGCACGGTTTGACGAACTCCAAATCAAGACCGGCGACCGCGTCTTCTTCGCCCTGCGGAACATGCAGGTGTTCCCGGAGGATTACGTGATCTGACTGCGACGGCGCGCCGTTTTGGAGTGCGGCAGCTTGCTGCCGCTTTGTGTTCGGCGGAAGCTTGCTTCCGCCCGGAAAAGCGCAAGCAACCCTTTCGCTTTGCTCAAGGGCGCAAGGATATTGGCTTGCGCACTTCAAAACGGAGTCGCGTTCGCTGCGAACGAGGCGACTCAACGCCGTTCCCGACGCCGTCCCACCACCAGCGCGCCCAGCCCGAGGAACCCCAGAAGCCCCAACCCCGCGCCCGCGATCGAAGTCCCGTAGGGGAGCAACGCAGCGCGGAGCGCAAGTGCTCCCGTGCCCTCTCCCGTGCCCCTCCCGTGCGCTTTGCCGCGTCATTCGTCCTTAACCCCTGCCTCTTTCATCCCTGCGACGTAGCTCCACGGCCAGTCGTCAAACCTGTTGCACAACCCGGCGCGAACGGGATTCTCCAGCATGTAACGGCCAACGAACTCCAGATTCTCGTTTCGCCGGATACCCCGATCGTGGAATGATCGCTGCCATGCGATGTCGAGCTTCTTCTTCCTCAAAGAGCTCGTCACTGCCGCCTTGAACGTCTGAACCCATCGGACTGCGTCTCTTGAGCCCGCCAGCAGGACATGAACATGGTCCGGCATGACTACCCAGCCGAACACCGGGCCGTCGTTGTCGGCCGAATCCTTCACGAGGAAGCGGACAACGGTGGAACGGACCTGTCCGTTCAGCCGTTGTTCACGTCCTTCCGTGCAGATCGTGACGAGAAAGTGATCGCCGCCGGTGTAGCACTCGGCCGGGAGGCGGATGGCCTTGCGGCGTGGGAGTTGGTTTTCGACACCGGCCATGATTGCCTCTTCACCCGTCGCACGGGAGCATTTGTCCTTGGCCTCCGGCCAAGGCCTGCATTGCTCCCCTACAAGCCCAATTCGAACCGTTCCCGCAAAGGAACAACGCAGCGTCGTCCTCGTAGGGGAGCCACGCAGACGGGACCGAAGGTCCCGGCCAGTGCTCCTGCGTGTATCTTCATTGGATCTTGCAGCACGTGCAGGTCCCGGCCCAACCGTTGACGGGCGAGCCGGTGAAAAAGGTACATGCGGACCCTTCCGCACGGTACGAGGCATTCTCCCAATCGTTACACGGGTTGTACCCGGCGCCCGTTGCCAAATATCCGGCTGGGCAGTTGATGGTGAAGCTCGGGTCGTTGGTGCAGGCTGATTGGATCGTGGTGCATGTCAACGAAAGGCTCTTCCCGTTGATCGTGCCACTGACCGCGAGATTGCCGTTGACCGTGAGCTTCTCGTCGGGGACGGCGGTGCCGACCCCCATGTTCCCCAGTGCGTCGATTACCACCTGAGAACTCCCGGTGCTGTCGGTGATCCTGGCCGCCGCCCGCTGGTAGGTGAATGCCGTTGCCGGAAGGACGGGGCTGAAGGCCGTGTCGGTGGTCAGGGATGTGTCGTCGGTAATCGCTGTGACCGTACGCTTCTGGCCCTGTGCTGCGACGATGTCGCCGAGTAAAACTTCCGTGGTGAACTTTGTGCCGACACCGGTGACTGTCGTGCCGGAAGAGGAAATGACACCTGTGCCACCTAGTTCCCCGCCCCCGACGACGTGAAGCCTGGAACCGGGATCCGCGACGCCGAGACCCAGATTCCCGTTTTTACAAACCAACTGGTCCGCCCCGATCTTCAATCCATCAGCGGGAAGCCCAATCGCGCCCGTCATCGTGTCGCCGGCGGCGTTGACGAAGCGGGCGTCGTACGCTGAGCCATCGGTGTAGGTAGCCGCGAGTTTTGTAGAACCGACCGCGCCGTCCTGGAGCATCGCAGTGGAGACACTCGATGGCTGTCCTTCGTTGACGAACCTTGCGTCGTGTGCCGAACCATCCAGATAGGGCGCGTCAAGGAGGATCGTTCCCGTGGCTGTCACCGGGCCGCCGGCGAGACCAGCACCCGTGCCCACGCTCGTCACCGTTCCGCCGTAGCTGGGTTCACAGTTGAGGGAACCATCGAGGTTGACGGATACAGCGGACATCCCCGTGTTGCACACGCCCGTCACGCGGCTCTGTTTTGCATCGAACGCCGCCCAATCCGTGCTCGCGAGGTACCCGCTCGTTGTCCCGTCCGCCTTCGGGAGCGAGATCGTCCCGCTGTCGGTAATCGGCCCGCCCGAAAGCGGCGCCGTCGTTCCGACGCTCTTGACTGTTCCGATGTCGCTCCGGTCGCCGACCCATTTGCCCGCCGAGTCAATTACCGGCGCCGCCCCGACCGTCACGCTCTTGGGGTGGATGTCGCCGACAGCGTCTTGGGCGACGAACGAGAAGGGCACCGAGCCGATCTTCTGCCGGGGCATCATCTTGGTCCCTTCAACGCGCACTTCGAGGAACAGCTCGGCGGCGCCCAGAAAGGCCGCGTCTAGGCCGGCGTTCTTGCCAAGCTCGACGAAGTAGACCCCTGCGTTCACGCTCACGTCCCCGAGGGTTTCCTCGAGAACCAAGTCCGACTCGGGGCCGTCAATCGTCTTGTAGATACCGTAGGTCATGGGAACGACCTTCGTCACCGGCGCGCCCGCGAGGTCCGTGAGATACCCGCGGACGACGATCGTCCGGGGGACGTCGGCGGCGAGGGCCGAAAGCGAAACGCAGACGAACGCGACGATGAGAACAAGAACGACTCCGAGTAGGCGCTTCATGTTTGAACCCTCCTTGTTTCTTGCGGTACAATCACAGGCACACGGATACGTCGCACGGGAGGACTTGCGCTTCGCGCTGCGATCCTCCCCTACACGAACCGATCATTCCGCAAACACATCGAGGCGGAGTTTGTACCCGCCGCCGGTCATCTCGGCGCCGACACCGAAACCGCCGACGACTTCCAGCTTGTGCTGGCCCCCCTCGGATTTCCCGGCGATCCCTTTTTGGATGTCGAGCACCGCCGTGCCGTACCCGCCGACGTCAACCCCGGCGTCTTCGCCGGCGTCCTCGCCCGTGTCGGACCCGGCGTCGGTTGATCCAATGTCCTCACCAGCATCCAGCCATCCAGTATCCAGTATCCCTGTGTCCACCGGCCCGGCGTCTGCGCCCGAATCGCCGGTCCCCGGCACGTCCGCCGTAGCCGCATCGGCGAAGGCGGATCCCCCGTCGCGCGCCGGTTTCCCTGCGTCTCTTTTGCCCGGCACGCACTCGCCGGCCACGCACGCGTTCCCCTCAAGGCAGTCCGAATCGGTCGTGCACGGCGCCGGCGCGCCGAGGTCCATGCACGAGGAAAGGCCACACAGGCACAAGATCAGAAGTAGGGGAGCAACGCAGCGCGGTCCTCGTAGGGGAGCAACGCAGGCCGTTCGACGGCCAAGTGCTCCCGTGTCCCGCCCGTGTCCCGCCCGCGTCCCGCCCGTGCCCGTTCGTCCGTGATTACCTTCGTATCTCATTTCACCATCCTCCTTCCAATACGAACCCTGGTGTCCCGATCATGGGACCGATCCGGACGGATCCGCGCGCGTCAGCAAGCGGCCTTTCCGCTCCGTCACCGTCGCGGCTCTGTTCCTGAGAGCGAGTTTCCAGATAGTACCAGATCAACCCACCGGCGGCGGCCGCAGTTCCCGCGCCGTAGAGGACGAACGCCATGGTCTGTTTCAGCCCGGCGGAGCTTTTCAGATCTTCCCGTTTCGGGTCGGTCTCGGCCGTGTTCTTGAACGAATCGAAGTCGCCAAATGCAAGGTAGTGCGTGACTCCCCCGCCGACGACAACCGCGGCGCCTGTTCCCATCAGAACCCAGGGCCAAATTGAAGGCCCGCTGGGCGCGGGCGGCGCCTTGCGCGCTTCTTTGATCATGACGGGCTTGTCGCTCGTGACCGCCGACCCGGGAGCACTTGCCGGCGCGTTCGCCGCCGCCTGCGTGGCTCCCCTGCGCGAGCCGTCG
>JACRCP010000278.1 GCA_016218965.1 Deltaproteobacteria bacterium
CGACCCGGGGTTGCGCGTGAATCGGACTACAACCGCATCCCCGAGCGAGCCTTCCGACGCCTTGCAGAAGAAGCATGTCCCCTGCGCGTCCTGCAGCCGATCGGAACTTTCACCGCGGTTTTGGCCCAACCGGCCCCTCCTGTACGCCTTCGACCGGAACATACGTGAAGAGACCCGGACTTGCAATCCGTGTCTGTGTCCGTGTCTGTGGCGGTCGGTAACCTGTGTCGGAGGGTCTGCCCCCTCCTCCCAGCCATCTTGCATCACGCCAGCGCCGCGCGGCACCGCCGGGTGCAACGCCTTGCCCAATCGCGGACGGTGCGGTATCATTGCGCCAGATAATCAGGTGTATGCGAGGATTCGCTGCGTAGCCGACGAGGGGATTATAAAGTTATCCGCACTGGCCGTCGTTACCTGCATCGGTTGGGCATCCGCGATCGGGGTTGCTTCCTGCTCGGACGGGGACGGATCCTCCGGGGACGACACGGACCCCACCTGCTGCGACTGCGCATGCAGCATCTCGAGCTCGGGATTCTCCTGCGACACGACCGGCACGATCCATGGCAAGGAGGAGATCATCGTCTGCGACAAGGCCTGCCTGTGCAGGGCTTCTTCCCTCAGCCAGTGAAACCGGAGATGTACTTGTCTCGCCCATCGTGAAAAGGCAGCCGACGAGCACGCGGGCTTTTGCTGTACAAGGGACGACGATCAATGGAAGGGGTGGTGCCATGTTTTCGAGACGACAATCGGGAATTCTTTTCACTCTCGCGATTCTTGAAACAGTCGTGATTTTTTCTGGCGGCTGCCTGGCGGTGCAGACCGGGCGATTCGATGGGCAGACGTACACCAATGCGGACCTCCGGTTGCAGTTCGGAGATCCGGCGAGCGGCTGGTCGCTTTCGGAGACGTATCGTACTAAAATAGCGCCCGGCGCGGTGACGACACTCGCCGTGTTCACGAGCGCGAAGGGCATTGCTACGGGAGAATACCCTCTGAGGCAGATCAACCTCATCCACGTAGGGGGGCCGGACGCTGATGCTAAAACCAGAGTCGAACGCGGGGAGATCCCCAACATCACGAAGGGCATCAACATCGGGAAGAATAAAAATGGCGTGGCGTTTCAACGTACGTGCCAAACGTCGGGTGTTGGTGCCGTGTGCAAATTCAGCTTCTACACCACGACCGCATCAATGCGTATGGACATCTACATTGACGCGCCTCATGTCTCAGTCGAGAGCGTTATTGGGGGCACAATCAAGATTGATGAAACCGCGACGAAGGAGACCATGCGCATCGTCGATCTGGTGAGCGGGCTGTGAAATGCAAACCCTGGTTTTCACGCGTAGCCCGAACGAAAAGTCGGTGATAGACCATGCACCACAGCAGCATATCTTTCCCCCTTTACGTGCTTGCGGTTGCCCTGTCCGCGTGTGGCGGGAGCGGGTCCCATTCTGCACCCTCGTTGTCATTCGAACAAGACAACGTACAAAATACGGCAAAGGCCGCAACAAGCCCGGCTGTCGCCGTTCGGGCTGATCCCACGACTCCCTCCTCCGTTCGTCGGTCACCTCGTCGCCGGCCTCGTCCGACCACGTCACGCATCCGATCACGGCCACGCGTACATCCATCGAGTCGGGCTTGAGTGCCTTGAGAATTCCGTGCCCGGCAAGCTCCCACTATTTCTTCCCCGCTCACGAATATCGACGCGTACCAACCATACAATTACTTCGCCATCGCGGCGATCTCCGCGTCGATCGCCATGATAAAGACCTCGTGCAACGCGCCCTTCAGCCAGCCCAGGTGCTCGGGATTCCGGCTGACGAGCTTGTGGTAGGCCTTCACGTCGTCCTTGATCCCGAAGATGGTCGCCGACTGGCTGAACTCGGGAAAGAACGGCGCGAGCCGGTCCATTGGGAACGGTTTCTGGTACCTTCCCGATAAGTCGCTCGTCCGGTGGACGATGGTCCCCGTTTCGGTGTCGATGACAACTATTCCGAGCCACATCGAGATAGATTCCTTGAAAAGCCATACGCCACGGACCTCAACGAGCATGACCGCCGCGAACCCGTCCTGCGCCAGCGCCTTCCACTCGTCCTTGGCGATCTTCTCGCCAGTCCCGAAATCCACAAGGTCGTGCGAGGAAAACAGGTCCCAGTATGTGCTGCCGGCCCGTTTTGAGACGCGCTCTGAACCTCCTGGGGCAATGAACTTGAGGCCGAGTTGCCGTTCGGCCGACTGTCGTACGATGGCATCTGCCATCTCGCGCTGGTCGATGCCCATGGGGTAGATGAACGGCATTTGCTGAGGGTAGTACTGCACCCACACGAGCCTGTCCCCGCGCCACGGCGCCGGGCCACCGAACACCGCCTCGAGATCGGCGTCCCGCGCACGGATGCCGACCATGTCCTTCGTGTGCCACTGCGGCGCGACCATCACCACGACCTTCCCCTTCGCCTTGTACTGCTCCACCTGCGCCCGCGTGATGCTCGCCCCGCACCCCGCCGCACTGCACGCGACCGCGGCGCACCCGAGAACCAACATCGCGCGAGCCGGTTCCCAAAAGCCCCAACGCCTTTTCGCCGTCATCACGACCTCCTTTCGAGCGATTCTTTCACACTTTTCGGTCGTTGCAGACCAGCCCCGGAAGGCACTTCCCGTTCCTGAAGCACGGCTGGCCATCGTCGCCCCTCTCGGCCAGCGGGATGCACGAGACCGCAAACAGCCAGACCGACGCGCAGATGATGGTGGTGTTCCGGCGATTCATTTCACCAGCTCGCAGACAGAACCAGCTTTGTCCCGTTCCCGTTCACGCCGGGTTGGATCGTCACCGCGGTCCGTTGGGCGCCGGTTTCGTCGCCGGGGCTCAGAAACCACAAGGTCACACCGGTCGCCATAAGCGCCCCGCCGAGGGCGTAGCCCGTCACCGCCAGCGCGTTGTTTCTGCCGACGGCGTCCCTGTTCGTGATCGGGTCCTTCCCGTCGGCGTAGTCGTCGTTGGCGGACGACGCGAGCATCGTGAAGACACCTCCAGCCCCTGCTGCCGCGAGCCCGGTCCAGAAGCTCACGTGGCCCCAAAGCACTAACGGGTTCACCCCGGGCTGCGCCGCTTTCACCGCGGCTGCCACGCCTTTATCGGATGGTCTGGATGGACCTGGCGGCATTCGGGAGGTGCCTGCCTTCGTGGCCTGCTCCACCTGCTCCACCGCCGGGGCCATCAGCTCCCGCACGAGCTTGTGGACCTCGACAAGCAGGTTCTCGCGTTCTCCTTTCACGACCGCCGTCTTTTTGCCCATCACCGCCGCCCGCGAGACATCGATGAGAGTGAGCGAGAGCACGCTCGACGCCCCCACCGCGCCCAAGGTCCCGTCGACGGTGAATCTGGTCCCCATAGCCCCCGCGATCTCCACGAGACACCCCGTGTCGTTGCACCCGGCGAGTTGCTTCTGCTGCTCGAGCGAGAGCATCTGGTTCACGTCCTTCTGGCCGATGACCCTGAACTTCTTCGTGTCGTGCAGGTCCTGGAGCACGAGGTCGGTGAGCACCCCCGCCGTCTCGGCAAGCCCCTTCCCTTGAGGCCGGACGTTGAGCACCATGACGGCATCCCGCTCGGCGGCGGAAGCGTCTGCCGGTGTCATCCATGCAAGAAGGACCATCGCTTGCCAGCCAAGTCTGTTCTTCATCATTGTCGAGTTCCCATGTGCACGGTTCGTCACCCGTTCACGGCCCGCGGACGCATCGAACGAATCGAGTGCCGTTCTCCGTCTTGCTTGAGTAGCTGATGCTTCCGAAAGCGAACTGGACATGAATTGCCATCGCACCGTTGTTTGCGTGAGTCGTCGATGTCCAATAGATGCCGCAGAAACCGTCCATGGAGGAATCCCAGTAACACCCGTTCTTCCCCGGCCCGCCCCATTGGGCACAGTCCGCGCAATCGGCCATGGACCAGCACGCAGTGACGCTGAAGGGGCAGGAGTCCGTCACACCACACGCCCCGCCGGTCTGTGTCTTGGCGCACCCTCTGATGACGGAGCGGAGCTCATTGATGGTCGGGAGACGCCAGTCGGAATGGCACGCCCATGAAAGGTTGTTGCAGTAGTTCTTCGCATCCTGCCACGGGAGCGCCAAGTCAGGTGCGGGTTCCTGCCAGCCAAGGCCGCTTGTCGAATCGAGCCATTCCTCCTCTCCCGTGCCGGCAGGGTCGCACACACCCGCGTCGGTGCCCGTGTCCTCACCGCCGTCAATCCCGGCATCCAACCGGCCACCGTCGGCGCCCGCATCCAACCCAACGTCAGCGAAGCCGTTGTCCCCCCGCGAGCCATCGCCCTCAATGCTGTAAGGGTCCCCGCCCTCGTCATCCGGACCAACGGCGCCATCCAGCGCGTCCTCCGCCACGTCGCCACTGGCATCGTGGGCCGTCGTATCCGGACCCGTTTCGGGACCGTTCACAACATCAGACCATCCATCTACAGAATGAGCATCTCCGCCAGCGTCAAACAGCGTCCCCCCTGTATCCTGGACGCAGACGCTTCCTCCTACGCACACCAGCCCCGGGAGGCACGTCCCGTTCGCGAAACACTGCTGACCCTCGTCGCCACGTTCGGCAAGGGGGACGCACGACGCCGCAACCAGCGCAAACAGGACCGAACACGGCACGTGCATTTTCAGACGCTTGTTCATCGATTCCCACAGGTTGATATTACCGACCAGATGCGCCGTTGTGAACCGTCGACATCGCGATATTCGTCTCTTGTGCCGCTCAGTTGCTCTCATCGAGCAGGCGCCTGGACTTGATCTCCTCCGCCCCTTTGGCCGGATCAACAAGAGAGAATTCGATGCCGAACGCCCGCGGCGCGGATCCGACGACGGCGCCACCCGATGGGAGGGGAACGTAGAAGCTGCCGCCCGCGCCGCCCGACCCGATGCCCCCGGGGACGTTTCCGACCATCACGTAGTACTCCTTGCCGTCCTCGACCTCGAGGGTTCGGATCCCCGGGAGCTCATTTCCGGGACCTCCGATGCCGACCTGCCTCACCGCGAACTCGACCCTGCCCGGCTTGACCACGCAGGGGAAGTAGCCATCGTTCATCATCTTCGTGACAACGCGCCCGTTGACCCGAATGTACGACAGGTTGTTCGATCTCATCCCGAAAGGCAGGTCAATCGGCGGCGCGGCATACAGATAGATGACCGCCTGGCGATCCGGGATCGGGATCGGCCGGAAGATCGGTCCCGACGCCGCGCACCCGACAGCGACGAAGAGGAGCACGAGAACGAGCGCCATCAGCCTCCCCCGATTTGGCTGGTTTCCATCGATCTGTATCATCGAGCACCTCCTGTTCGCGTCGTTATAGGTCCGCCCTATTGCCGATTCGACAACAAAGAACGTGCCGCCCGCGCACCAGCGCCTTGCGCCTGCGTGCACACGTTACAGTACCCACGCCCCCAGTGAGAACAGGAGCAGCCCGTTGAAGCCGTCATCGTAGTACCCGCCCAGCATCAACTCGCTGTTGAAAAAGGCGATCGCGAACGTCCCTGCCCAGCCTCCGCCGAAGCCGATGCCGCTGATGTACCCCGCCTTGAAGGCGCTCTTGAAGCGCAGGTCGGCGTTCCAGGTTTTATGGCCCGTGCGCCGGTACACGCCCTCGTGCGGGTCGGCGTACCAGTCGTACTCCCAGACGACATGGCCGCCGAGCCCCGAGCCGTCCGCCATGTAGATGAAAGGCTGGACGCCGAGGACGTGCGAGCTGTACCTGTCCTCGGTATACTCGTGGTCGCAGACACGCCCGATGCTGTCGTAGGACCCGACGTCGCCGTGGATGGTCAGTTTTTTATGATCGGTCCAGTGCAGGCCGACGAGCGGCTCGGCCACGAGGCCGAATCCGGTCCAGGTGGTCTTCCCGCCGCTGCTTCCCCCACCGCCCCTGCCGGAAAGAACCCTGCCGCCGAAGACGAGGCTTCCGGGCGTGTAGTAGCGCGTGTCTATGTCGGCGCCACCAACCGCGAACGTGCTCCCCCCGAGCATCGCGCCCATCCCGACGCTCAGGTTCAGCCGACTCACAGGTTTTTCAACCGGCGTTTCGAGCTGCGTCAGGCCCGGGCACACCTCGATCATGATAACCCCGGCGCCAGCGGAAGCCGGAAATGCAGTCAACGCGAGCAGCACATACAAGATCAGCTTTTTCATCACGGCCTCCCCGCCGATTACCATGGCGTTAGACCTCCCAGAAGCGCCCTTTCAGCTTGTTGCGCCGCGCACTGTTGCCGCTATTGCCACTCTGCGCAAATGGAGTTGTCGGTTTCGTAGCGCCAAGTCCCCCGCCGTTCGTCACAGGACACTCGATCCCCGTGGCATGTGTAACATCCGTCAGCAGAACAAGTGAAACTCTTCTTCTCCGATCGGGTGTCCTTGTAGGTGTAGCAGAACGCGACCGGCCGCGGCTCGCATGTATCGATTCGTCCCGCAAACTTCCTCTTGTGGAGGCCGACTACAAAGCTCGCGCAATCAGTAGGCTCGCGGAAGCAATCGTCATGGATGTAATCTCCCTTTGAAGTCGAAACTACGGTTTGCACGCAGTGCCAACCACTCCCCAGCGGTTTCAACGCATGGTTCGGCCTGGACCCTTCGTCGGGTGACATTGTAATGTTGATATAGCGCTTCGCACAGGCGGGGAATAGCACGAGAATCGTCGATAATAGCCCCGCGGCAACGAGCACCTTCTGGCGGCCCAGGATGAACATCTTCTCCCCTCCCCATTTTCACCAGAAAGCTTACGGCAGCCGGTACTTCACCACGACCTCCGCGTAGTCCGTCGAAACCTCCCCCGTCCCCGTCCCGTTGGGCGCCACCGGCGTCACTGTCCTTCGACTTCGCTCAGGATAGACTCCGTTGAGCGTCAGAAGAACTCGAACGGGGTTCGGCGTTCAAGGCGCTGCTGACAGTTCCCTTTCGACAAGGGCGCAGACAGACGAAACGAAACCCGCCGCGGCCTCGAACAGCTTCTGCGCCGTTACGGCGTCGACGTCGATCAAGTCG
>JACRCP010000287.1 GCA_016218965.1 Deltaproteobacteria bacterium
ACGCCAGGGAAGAACGCCGTGAGTGCCGACTCGGCCATCTGCGTCCCCTGGGCCGCGCCGCCCTCCCGCCGCTCGACCCTCGCCCACACCCACAGCCCCGCATTGTCCTCGGGCGCGGGGTCAAGCCAGTCGAAGAGGATTTCGAAGCTCCCCGGTTCGGACTTTCCGAGGCCGCAGGCGGCCGCCATAAAGGCGACCAGCAGGACAACCCACGGTACGTTCGCCAACGGTTTTCGATTCATGGCCCCCTCCGCTCTCAATGCACGAAATCGCCCGTATTCTACCAGATGTCGTCGGGGAAAAGGAAGAGAAAGCGCACTCCAAAACGCCGCAATCAGCCCTTGAGCGCGGCGGCAAACACGCGCTCGCACTCCTCCACCTCTTCGCGCTTCATGAAACCGTCGTGGCGGAACGACTCGCGCCGGCCCACGGCGGCGGCTTTTTCGGGCCAGAGGGGGTTGTACGGCAAAAGCTTTGCCTCGGTGAAGCCGAGCGAGCGGAGGTGGGCGCCGATGGCGCGGAGGTTTTCGGGCGTTGCCGTGAGACCGGGGATGAGCGGGACGCGGGGGAGGATCTTTTCGCGCGCGGCGGCCGCGAGCGCGGCAAGGTTTTTTAGGATGACCTCGTTTCCGACACCGGTGTGCCGGGCGTGCAACTCGGGGGCGAAAAACTTCATGTCAAAATAGACGGCATTTGCGTAAGGCAGCGCCAGATTGACGAATTTTTCGAGGTTGAAAAGCCCGCACGTTTCAACAATCGTGTGGACGCCCTGCTCCTTGAGAGCCTTGAGAAGCCCTCCCGAAAAGTCGACAAACATCATCGGCTCGCCGCCCGAAAGCGTCACGCCGCCGCCCGAGTTCCGGTAGAACGGCTCGTCCTTGAGGATCTCGGCCACGAGCGCATCGAGTTCCACCGGCCGCCCCGCCCTCCTCCGCGCCCCCGACGGACAGCCGTCGACGCAGGCGAAACACGCCTGGCACCGATCGCGAAAGAAGGCCGGAGACTGCAGGCTGGAGGCCGGAGGTCGGATTCCGGAGTCCGAGCTGCTCCTGCTACGGCCTACAGCCTCCGGCCTACAGCCTGCTTGTGTTGCTCCGTGCCGGCACGCCTTCACGCACGCGCCGCAGGCGAGGCACTTCTTTTGAAACCATGCGAGCTCGGCCTTGGGGCTTATGGCCTCGGGGTTGTGGCACCAGACGCACCTGAGCGGACAGCCTTTGAAGAAGACGGCAGTGCGCACCCCCGGCCCGTCGTCGAGCGAGTTGTGCCTAACGTCCACGACAAGCGGGCGGGTCTCCCTGCCACTCATGCCTCCCGCCTCATGCCTGATGCCTCATGCCTCATGCCTTCTACTTGTACTCCGCCCTCTCGATCAACTCTATCTGCATCTCGCGGTTGAGCTCGACGAAGTAGGCGTTGTAGCCCGAAATGCGCACCATGAGGTTCCGGTAGCTCTCGGGGTGTTCCATGGCGTCCTTGAGCATCTCGGTCGTCACCATGTTGAACTGGATCTGCATCCCGCCAAGCTCGAAATAGGTCTTCGTGTACGCGGTCGCGTGCTCGACGAACTTGTCGTGCGGCTCGCCCGGGGCGGGCGAGAGTTTTACGTTGAACGCGATGTTGTTGGGCATCTTCTCGGGGTCCAGCGCGGCGACCGCCCGGATGTTGTCAAGCAGGTTGTCCGACGCCGACGCCTCGGGCGTGATGCCCGGCGTGAACGCCTTCCCCTTCTTCCGGCCGCTGGGGAGTGCGCCCGACAGCGTCCCGAACGCGACGTGGTTCGACATGCTCCAGAAACCGCTGGTGTACCGGCCGCCGCGGTAGTTCTCGTGCGATTTGTAGCGGGCATGAATGAAATCTATTACCTCCTGCGCCATCTCCACCGTGCCCGGCGCGCCCGAGCCGAACTTGGCGGCCTTGTGAACAAGCCGCGCCTGGAGCGCCTCGTCCCCGGCAAAGTCGCGATCGAGCGCGGCCTTGAGGTCGGCGAAGGCCACGGCCTTTTCGTCGTAGACAACCTGTTTCACGGCCAGCAGGCTGTCCACCACGTCAGCGACCGACACGAGCGCCGCGCCCGACGAGTTGTACCGCGCCCCCCCGTCGATGGCGTCGCGCCCCTTTTCGAGGCAGCCGTTTATGAGCGACGAGACGAGCGGTGTCGGGTGAACGTACTGATGTGCGCGCCCCAGCAAATTGTTGTACTCGATCGACTGATCTATCAGAAACCCGAGCTGCTCCTTGTACGCCGCAAAGAAGTCGTCGAAGGCCGCAAAACCGTCCACCGTTCCGGTGCGTGGGCCAATCTGTTCGCCGATGAGCGGGTGGACGCCGTCGTGAAGCGCCATCTCGAGCGCGGCGACGGTGTTGAGCATCATGCAGTTCGTGTGGCCGTAGTGTCGGCCGCACAGCGTCGCCTCGACGCAGCCGGTCGCGCCCCAATCGCGGGCGTCTTCAAGGGCGTAGCCGTGCGCGACGAGCGACTTGAGCACGGCCTCGTCGTTGTGGATCGAGGGCGTGGCGCCGGTGATGGCGTTCACCTCGCACAGGCGCCGCAGGTATTCGATGGAGTTTTGGCCCGGGTGGAACCTGGCATTCAGGTTCGGGTCCCGAAGCGTGAGCATCTCGGCAACCTTGAGCACCACGTACGTCATGTCGCAGACGGCGCTCCTTCCCTGCGCGTCCACGCCGCCGACCGTGAGCGCCATGTCCGAGCTGCTCCCGCCAAAGAGCCGATTGGCGACGTCGGGGACCAGCGGCAGGTGGTCGTTGCACTGCAAAAAGAACGACCCGACGAACTCGATGGCGCGGCACGTAAGCGCCTCGCGCGCCTCGGGGGTCTTTGCCTTCGCCGCGTCCATCAAGAAATACGGTTGGAGCCAGACATCGAGCCTGCCGATCGAGAACCCGGCGTTCATGTTCTCCATGTGAAGGGCGATGGCGCAGATCCAGACGGACTGGATGGCCTCGTGCAGGGATTGGGCCGGTCCTTCCGGCACCTTCCGGCAGATCCGCGCCAGCTCCAATAGCTCGTCCCGGCGGGCAGGGTCGGCCGCGGCCCGCGCCATCTCCTCGGCCCTGCCGGCGAGGCGGCGCGCGTAAGCGATGACCCCGTCAAGGACCAACTGGACCGCGCGGCAGAAGTTCTTCGCCTTCTGGTCGCGGGCGGTCTTCTCGCGCTCGGCCGCATCCTGACGTATCGCCGCAAGCCCCCGCCTGAGGACCTGCGGGTAGTCGGGGATGGTGTGCGAGACCGCCGCGACCTTCCACATGAAGTACAGGACCCAGCGCTCGTCGAGCGCCTGGCAACGCGGGGCGTTGAATCTTGCCCGCACCCACTCGCGGACGTTCCGATCGGTCCAGTACGGAAAGACCTCCTCGTTGAGCACGTCGGCATCCGCCGGCGAGATCCGGTACGGGTTGAGCCTCCGCCGGTTGGCGTTTGACAGCTCGGCCCAGATCGTCGTTCCCGAGAGCTCGGGGTAAATGACCACGCCGGGGAACTTTGCCGTCGTGGTGCCCGCAAGGTACGCCCTGTCGCGGACGATCGGCTCTTTGTTGGCCATGACGTGCGCGAGCGTCCCGGCCTGACGCAGGTAGGGGTCGTTCGGAGTCCCGTCGGGGGCCGTTTCGAAACCGTGCTCACGGCAGTACTCGGTGACGAGGCGCGGCCGTTCGGTGCAGATCTCGCCGCGGGCGCCGAAAAACTCGGCGCGCATCTCGGAGAGGCGCGGGAAATCGGCAAGCGAGAAACGCGAAAGAAACGGCTCTTCGAGGACCCGGCACTCCGGGGTCTTGCGGCACGCGAGGCGCGCGACCTTCCGTTCGGCCCGCGACGAGCCGAGCATCGTCCCGCCGCGGCCCGCCGCCGTCCCGGTCTCGCCGTTGACTCCGGGTTTTTCGCGCCACTTGCGGTCCCGAAACGTCGCCGTGAGGTGCCCGAGCCGGGCGAGGTACACGAGGTTCCCCGTAAACGCAAGCTCGTTTCCGAGAAGAAGGTTGAGCGGGTCCGCCGGCCGGACGGGCGAAAAGAAGTGCCGGAGCGTCGCGGTGTCCTTGAGCGTCGCGGTGAGATGGGGATTTTTTGTGCTGCCGATGCCGCCGCGCATCTTCCCGCCCTCGATGGCGAGGTACACGGGCACCGAGCCGTCGCGCGTGTTGAACTGGTAGCGGGCGTCAAACGGCACGCGCCCGCCGTTCTCGCGTCGGAAGAAACTTTTCGAGAGCTCCTTGTCGTGGTTGAAGACAAAGGCCATGCCCTTGAGAAGCCCGGCCAGATAGACGCTGCTCGCCTTGTCCTCGAATGCCTGTCTCAGATCCATGGTTCGAACCTCCATGATGAGATCTCATGGTACAACCGACTCGCCCCGCCTGCAACACGGGTTGCGGGGGCGCCGCGCTGTGGTATAAACCCGCTCCATGAACTCACTGCTCACTCTCTCGGCGACGCGGCTTGCGGAAATGATCAAGTCGGGCGAGGTGACCTCGCGCGAGGTGGTCGGGGCGCACATCGCCCGGATCGAGGAAGTAAACCCCACGCTCAACGCGATGGTCCGTACGAGATTTGACGAGGCGCGCACCGAGGCGGACGCGGCTGACCGAATTCTGCGGCAGAACGGCCGCGACGGCCTGCCGACGTTCCATGGCGTCCCGTGCTCCATCAAAGAGTGCTTCGCGCTCACGGGGATGCCGAATACGGGCGGGCTGGTGGCGCGCAAAGACGTCGTTTCGAACGAAGACGCGACCGCCGTCAAACGGCTCCGGAAAGCCGGCGCGATCCCGCTCGGCGTGACGAACCTCTCCGAACTTTGCATGTGGATGGAGTCGGACAACCGCGTGTACGGCCGGACGAACAACCCCTACGACCCCACGCGGATCGTCGGCGGCAGCTCGGGGGGCGAAGGCGCCATAATCGGGTCGGGCGGGACGCCGTTTGGCCTCGGCTCGGACATAGGCGGCTCGATCCGGATGCCGGCGTTCTTCAACGGCGTCTTTGGCCACAAGCCCTCGGGAGGGCTCGTCCCGAACACCGGGCAATTTCCCATCTCGCACGGCAAGGCCCGAAGGTACCTGACGACCGGCCCGCTGTGCCGCCGGGCCGAGGATCTGTGGCCGCTCGTCAAGACCCTCGCCGGACCCGACGAAATCGAGGAGCAGTGCACGCCCCTGCCGCTCGGCGACCCCGCCTCTGTGCGCATCGAAGGGCTAAACGTGCTCGTCGTCGAGGACAACGGGCGTCGGCCGGTGAGCGGAGAGCTGAAGGCGACGCTCCACCGCGCCGCAAGGGCGCTTGCCGAGCGCGGCGCCAAGGTCAAAGAGGCGGTGTATCCGGCGCTCGGCCACGCATTTGACATCTGGTCGACGATGCTCACAAAAGCGGGCGGCCCGTCATTCGGGACGCTTCTCGGAAACGGCAGGCAGGTCAACACGTACTGGGAGGTCGCACGCTGCCTCGCGGGCCGCTCCGAACACACGCTCCCGGCCGTGGGTCTCGCTCTCCTCGAGCACCTCGCCCCGCTCGTGCTCGGAGACACGGAGCGTTGGGTCAGGATGGGAGAAGAACTCAAGCACGATCTCACGCGCGACATCGGGCCTGACGGTGTCATGCTCTACCCGCCCTACCCTTCCACGGCCCCAAGGCACCACCGGCCGCTTCTCACGCCGCTCCAGGGCGTGTACACCTCGATCATGAACATCATGGAGTTCCCGGTCACGCAGGTCCCGGCCGGACTGAGCAACGACGGCCTTCCGCTGGGCCTGCAAGTCGTGTCGATGCACGGCAACGACCACGTGACCGTCGCGGTCGCGATGGAACTTGAAAAAGCGCTCGGCGGGTGGACGCCGCCACCGCTGGCGATCTGATTTGGAGTGCGCAAGCTTGCTTGCGCTTTGTCTTCGAGCGAGCTCGCTCGCTCGTCTTGACCGCGAGAGCAAGTCCTGACGCGCCATAGCGCCTCGCGACGGCGGAGCTTGCGACAACGCGTTGTTGACTTTGCCGCTCGTATTCCTGATAATCCCGCCGCCTTGCGAGAGGGATGATGAAAAGAAACCTGTTTTGCGTTTTGGGGGTTTCGGCGGCGGCGGCGGTCGTGGTCTGCCTCGCCGCGTGTTCGTCCGATCCGTGCGAGGATCTGGAGGGGATGGGCGAACCGTGCTCGGACGAGGTCGTCCGGGCAATGGCGCTTGACCTGGTCGAAAAGGACGACAAGAATCAGTGCCGCCTGTACCGCGACGCGTGGTACGTGACATACCAACCCCGATGCGACACGGCCGCGGCCGACGCGGGCGCCCCGGCGGACGCCGGGATGACGGACGCGGGGTTCGTTGGCGGCGGGGGGACGGACGGTGGCGCGGCCACCGACTGACGACTCGCGACTGACGACGCATGACTAACGACTTGCGACTCAGCACTCGGCACTTGCACAAAAGCCCGGCGATCGCCGCACTGGCCGCGCTGGTCGTTGCGGGAGCTGCCGCGCTCTCGGCCTGCGAAACGGACTGCGACAAGACCCTGCGCGAGCTCGCCGCCTGCTGCGCCAGAAACCCGCCCGACGCCGGCGACTGCCAGAAGCTCAACCAGCAGACGTTCATTGACGCGGGCTACTGGCCGGACGGCGGTCCGGACGGCTCGGTTGACGCGGGGGGCGCCATCGAGGTCCCTTGCGAGGGCGTCTGGCTCGACTACGCCCGCAACGTCGAGAACAAAGGCCTCGATCAAAAAACCTGTACGGTCAAACCATGAGAAGGATGATCTCAACTTTCAATTCTCAACCAAAAGCCTGATGCGCCTTAGCGAACGCGCCGCAAGGGACCTCGGTTGGGACGAATTCCTGCGTCACCTCGCGGGACTGTGCCAGAGCGAGCCGGGCAGGTCCGACTGCCTCTCGCTCCCGTTCATGGACGACCCCGGCACGATCGCCGCCGAGCTTCAGGCGGTCAAAGAGGCCCAGGACGTCCTCGCCCGCCGCGAAAAGCCCTCTTTTGGCGACGTTTCGGACATCACGCCGGACCTGGACCGCGCGGAGAAGGGCGGCACCCTGCCCGCGGCGTCCCTCCTCTCGATTGCCCGGACGGCCTCGGCATCGAACCTGGTGCGCGGCTTCATCGTGCGCCGGCGCGAACACTACCCTGCAATGTCGGCCCGCCACGGCGCGCTCGAGCGCGTCGAGAACCTCGCCGAAGAAATCCGGCGCGTGCTCGACGAGCAGGGGCAGGTGAAAGACTCGGCCTCGCCGCTCCTTGGCGAGTTCCGGGCACAACTTCTCCGTCTAAGAGAGGAGATCGTCGGCCGCATCAAGGAGATGATGGCCCAGCCCCTGTTCTTTGACATGCTCCAGGACGGCTACTACACCATCCGCAACGGCCGCTATGTCCTGCCCGTCAAGGTCAACTTCAAAAACCAGGTCAAGGGCATCATTCACGGCACGTCGCAGACCGGGGCCACGCTGTTCATCGAGCCCGATCCCCTCATCGAGCCGGGCAACGAGATCATGGTCTGCGAGTCCCGGATCGAGGACGAAATCGAGCGCCTGCTCTCGTCTCTTTCGCGCGCGGCCGCGCGGGAGTCGGGCGTGCTCCGCGCGAACCTTGAGACGCTCCGCAGGCTTGACGTGCTTTTCGCAAAGGCCGAGATCGCAAGCCTCCTCAACGCCTCGGCCCCCGCTGCCGGGCCGTCGATCTGTCTGCTGGGGGCGCACCACCCGCTGTTGTCAATCAGGCAGAAAGAGGTCGTCGCCAACGACATCACCATACCGGAAGCGTGCCGCGGCCTGCTTGTCTCCGGACCCAACGCCGGCGGCAAGACGGTGCTGCTCAAGACCGTGGGGCTCGCCGCCGCCATGTTCGCGGCCGGCGTCCCGCCGGCGGTCCTTCCCGGCTCCACGATCCCGCTCTTTGACGAGGTCTTCGCCGTGTTCGGCGACGCGCAGGACCTGCGCGACGACCTGTCGTCGTTCTCCGGCCACCTTGTTCAGCTCAACGCGATTCTTGACCGCGCCGGGCCCCGCTCGCTCGTCCTTTTGGACGAGATAGCCTCGGACACCGACCCCCGCGAAGGAGCCGCGCTCGCGGCCGCCATCATCGAGGAGTTGTCGGCGAGGGGCGCGCTGGTCCTGGCCACCACGCACTTCCACGAGCTGCGCGAGTGGGTTTCCGGCCAGGGCGGGACCGGGCACCGACGGGTCATCAACGCAGCGGTGGGTTTTGACCTTTTGCGGATGCGTCCCTCGTTTAAGCTGCAGATCGGCGCGGCCGGAGAGTCGTTTGCGCTAAAAATCGCGCTCAACTTCGGATTCCCCGCCAGGATCATCGAACGGGCACGGTCGTTTCTGGGCGCCGCGTACGTCGAGGCCGAACGGCTCCTCGGGTCGCTCAAGCAGAGGGAGGCGGAGCTCGACGCGCGCATCGCCGCCGCCGACGCCGGCGCCGCCCGGCGCACCCGCGAGATGGAAGAAACGCAGAAGGCCGCCGAGGCCGAACTGGCCGAAAAGAGACGGGAACTCGAGGCCGAACGCGAAAGACTTTTTAAAGAGATCGGGTCCCTTCGCGACCGCGCGGCCGCCGAGATCTCGCGGATCCAGAGAGGCTCGGACACGAAGGCCGCAGTCGACGTGCAGAAATGGCTGGGCGAGGTCATGAAGTCCGTCGAGCGCGCCCGGGACCGGGAGAAACCTGCGCGTGCGGCATCGCCGGGCGACCGGGTGCAGATCGCGTCGCTTAACATCGCCGGGACGGTCGAGCGGATCGACTATCAGAAGCGCGAGGCGGTGGTGGCCGCCCAGGGAAAGCGCGTGACGGTGCCGCTTTGCTCGCTGGCGCTGGCGCCCGCACCTGCGCCTTCCGCCGGGCAGCCGTCGGGCCGGGCGCTGCTTGACGCCATCAGCAAGGCGGGCGGAGCCGACGGCCCTGCGGGCGAGGTGGACGTTCGGGGGCTGTTCGCCGACGAGGCCGTGGCCGAAATGGACATCTTTCTCGACAGGTCATACCGCGAGGATGCGGCACAGGTCCGCATCATCCACGGGCTGGGGACCGGAGCGCTCCAAAGGGCGGTCCGGGAACACCTCAAGGCGTCACCCTACGTCGCCTCGTTCCGGCCGGGGACGCAAAAAGAAGGGGGTGACGGCGTGACCGTCGTGGTGCTGAAGAACGGTTGAGCGTCCGGCCCCGCCCCGGCGCGCCCTTCCACCCTGTCTCGGGAAGGCTCCGCCGGGCGGTCCGGGATTTCGGCGCGGAACGGTTACTCTGCCTTGACGATGCACTCGACCGGACAGACCGGGATGCACTTGGGGCCGCCCTCATCCTTGCACTCGGTGCACTTGGAGGCGTCGATCACGAATATTTTGTCCGCCTCGGAGATGCACGAGCGGGGGCACTCCGGTTCGCAGGCGCCGCACGAGATGCAGGTGTCGATGATCTTCATTGCCATTGCGCGTCAACCTCCTGGGGTGATTTGCGCGTCACACAGGTCTGGGGGTATATAATGGATTCACGATGCGGAGTCAAAAGGAAAGTGAGACGTTGGAGAAAATTGAAAAAACACCCGGGCAGAAACCGCAGAGGACGCAGAGGGCGCAGAGATGTTCAAAAACGCTGGTGAATTTCTCTCTGCGGTCTCCGCGCTCTCTGCGGTTAATGGGTTTTGCAAGAGGCTCGTTGGAATTCGGATCAAGCGCGGGGAAGCACCGCGGCGGGGCTTCATGCCTGGTTCTTTTTTTGTGGCTTGGGACGCTTCCGGCGTTGCCGGTTGCGGCGGCGCCCCCGGACGCCGAATCCGAGGCCCTGCTCTCGACGCTCTCGGCCCCTGCCCGCGCGTCATACAAGGCGCTGTTTGGCGTGGGCTCGATTGCAGAGCTCAACCGCGTCGAGATCGACGTCGACATCGATCCGTCCAAGAACGGCATCCGCGGCACCGCGAAGCTCTCGGTCCGCAACACCTCGCACACGACGCTTTCGGAGTTCGTCCTCCGCCTGTGGCCCAATTCGGCCGGCGCCGGGCGCGCCATGTCCATTTCCGAGGTCCGGTCGAAATCCGGACCGCAAAAATTCGAGTGGAAATCCGATTCGGTGGTCTCCGTGCCGCTCGAAAAACCGGCCCGGCCCGGGGATTTCATGAACATCGAGACCGGCTTCGCGGCCAAGGTGCCCGAGCTGGGCGAAGAGCAGACCAACCTCTATGCGCAGGCAATAGAGCAGATGCTCAAGATGCTCGCGGGCGGCGGCGGGAAACCGGCATCCACGGACTACGGGGTTTTCGCGTCGGGCCACGGGATCATGAACCTCGGGGGGTTCTACCCCGCGCCCGCCTACCTCGGCTCGGGCGGTTGGGAGACCGACGAATCGAACGGGCTGGGCGATTTTTCGTCCGGCCCGCCCGCGAACTACTTCGTGAGCATCATGACCCCGCCCGGTTACAAGGCCGCCACCCCCGGGCGGGTGTTCAAGAGCGTCGAAACCGGCGACGGCCGGGTGCGGCAGTACGTCATCGCGTGCGGGGTGCGCGACTTCGTAATAGAGCTCTCATCCAAATTCGCGACAAAGACCGAAACGTACGACGGGGTGGCGATCACGGCGTACTACCTGCCCGCTGACGCCAAGGCCGGTGCAAGGGTCCTTCGCGTGGCGAAAGACGCCTTCACGTTCTACTCGCGCAAGTTCGCGACGTACCCGTACGCCGATCTCAAGGTCGTCGAGGCCCCGCTCACGGGCGGCGCGGGGGGCGTCGAGTTCCCGGGCCTCGTGACCATCGCCGGCATGTTCATGCACGAGGAGCGCGACACGGGCGCTGGCGACTTTTTTGCGGTCAAGCTCCCGGGGGATCTGCGCGACGACATGCTCGACTTCATCGTGGCCCACGAGGTCGCCCACCAGTGGTGGAATGCGATGGTCGGGAGCAATCCGCGGGTCCACCCGTGGGTGGACGAGGCGCTGGCGTCGTATTCGTCGGTGCTCTACTTCGACCAGGTCTACGGAACGGCCCGCGGCAAACGGCTGATGGACACGCAGATCAGGCTCAACTACCAGATGATGCGGCTCTTCGGCGGCCAGGACCGGCCCGTGGGCAATCCGGCGTCTTCGTACAACTCGATGCTCGACTACGCGGGGATCGTCTACGGGAAGGCCCCGATGTTCCACCACGCCATCCGCGAGACGATTGGAGTCAAGGCGTACGCAGACGCGTGCAAAGAATACGCAAGGCGTTTCGCGTTCAAGACGGCCTCCCCCGGCTCATTCGTGGCGACCACCGGCTCGCTCTACCCCAACTTCAAGCAGAAGCTCGAGGCGCTCGAAAAACGCTGGATCAAGGAGACCCACGGCGACGAGGACATCGGCCAGCCGGACCTCATGGCGCTGGTCCAGCTTGTAACCGGGCAGTCCCTCGACGGGGATGTCAAGCAGTTCATGGAAGAACTGTTCCCGATGATGAAGCAGTACAGGTGAGCCTCAGCCGCCGGGCAAGATCCGGGTACGCCTGGGCGAACGCGATCATCATTTCGTCAAACGGCAGGTCGTTGAACACGCCGCGGTAGCGCAGGTACTCGATGTAGGGGTGGCCGGCCGGGTCCACCGGGTGGAGCATGGCGTCGTTGGTGCCGTCGAGTGTGACGGGAAGGACGCCGGCTTTCCGCGAGGACTCCGTGTCGAACGCGGGCGTGGCTTTCACCCACTTGGCGTCGAGATACAGCTCGACGTACCCGTGAAAGACGAACACGTCGGTGCCCATGAACTCCCTGAGCCACGCGGGGCTCTGGTGGTTCCTGACGTCGGCGAAACCCAGCCGCGATGGTATCCCGGCCGCGCGCGCGAGCGCGGCGAGCAGCACCGCTTTCTGGACGCAGAACCCGTGCCTGCGCGCGAGCACCGCGGTCGCCCGATACTCGGCGCGGCCGTCGAGCGCCGAGCGCGGGTCGTACGTCACGTTGTCGCGCACCCAGTCGAAGAGCGCTATCGCCGCCTCCTGCGGCGTTTCGCGCCGGAGATCCGCGGCCAGGCGCACGATCTCCGGCGCCCCGGATTCGATGAACTCCGTCGTGGCAAGACATGCAGCGGGAACATCGGGCGTGTTTTCGTTCATCAGAAGTAGTTCTTGAGGTCGAACCCCTTGGCCGCCGCGTACTTCTTGAGGTCTTCCTGGACCGCCCTGAACGCCAGGGCCACCACGAGCGCGTCGTCGAGCTGGCCGAGGATTGGTATGAAGTCGGGGACGAGGTCAACCGGGTTCAAGAAATACACCAGCGCGGCCACGGCGGTGGCGACCGTGTACCACGGCACCTCGCGGTACAGGCCCTTCCGGTAGTCCGAAAGAAGCGCAAACAAGAGCATCACCTGGTTCACGAACTTCTGGAACGCCCCCGGCGCCGCGCCGGCGCTGTCGAGGCGCTCTTCGATCTCCTTCTTGCGCCGGAGCACCGCGAACAGGTCCTTCTCGGAGACCTTTTTTGCGATCGATTCAAGGGCCTTTTTTGCTTTTTTTGAGTCGATGACTCTCATGTGCCGTCGGATGAACCGGCGAGCAGGCTCGCCGGAAACGAACGCGCGAGCAAGCTTGCGCACTCCAAAACGGAAGCTACTTCAGGTACTCATCCCGCAGGTCGTAGAGGTATTTCACCTGCGCCTCGGTGATGGCGGCGCCGCGGGCGCACTTGTCGCGGATCGCGCCGACCTTTTCGCGCGCCTCCTCCTCGATGTCATCGACCTTGAGGAGTTCGTCGGCCAACGACAGGCAGCGCACGCACTTGGTGCCCTTTTCCTTGCGGGTACAGACCTTGGACGCCATGCGGATTCCCTCCTCAGTGGTCGTGACCATCCCCGATGTCATGGGCGTGCGTCGAGCACGCAAGCTCCTCGTACTTGAGCGCGGGCCGTTCCTCGGGCCGGCGGTTGTAGAGCGGCGACATGGCGCGGAGCCGTTCGGCGATCCCCGGAAGGACCGACAGCACGTGGTCCACTTCGGCGTCGGTGTTGTCCCTGCCGAGGCTCAGCCGGACGGAACCGTGGGCGAGCTCGTGCGAAAGCCCCATCGCGAGAAGGACGTGCGAAGGGTCAAGCGACCCGCTGGTGCACGCCGAGCCGGACGACGCCGCCACCCCCTCCATGTCGAGCGAAAGCAAAATCCCTTCGCCTTCGATGTACTCGAACGAGATATTGGACGTGTTCGGGAGCCTGCGCTCGGGGTGGCCGTTGCGCCTGCAGCGCGGCACCTTCTCGAATATCCCGCGTTCGAGCCGGTCGCGAAGCCGCTTCGTCCTTGCGGACTCCTCGTCGATTTCCTGCGCCGCGAGCCGCGCGGCCTCGCCCAGCCCTGCTATGCCGGGAATGTTTTCGGTGCCCGCCCGCCGATTGCGCTCCTGGTGGCCGCCCGAGATCAGGCGCTCGATCCTCACGCCGCTCCGAATGTACAGCGCGCCGACGCCCTTGGGAGCGTACAGCTTGTGGCCCGAGAGCGACAGCATGTCGACGCCGAGTTCCTCGACCCTGATGGGCAGCTTGCCCACGGCCTGCACCGCGTCGGTATGGAAGAGCACGCCTTTCTTCCGGGTGACCGCGCCGATTTCCTTGATTGGAAACACGACACCGGTTTCGTTGTTGGCAAACATGATCGTGACGAGAACGGTGTCGTCCCGGATTGCCGCCCCGACTTCGGCGGCCTCCATGGTGCCGTCCGGCTTGACCGGGAGGTACGTGACATCGGCGCCGTGCTTCTCGAGATCGCGGCAGGTTTCGAGCACCGCCGGATGTTCGACCGCCGTGGTGATGATGTGTTTGCCCTTTTTGCGCAACGCGAAGCAGGCGCCCTTGATGGCCATGTTGTCGGCCTCGGAGCCGCTCCCGGTGAACACGACCTCCCTGTCCTTCGCCCCGAGGATCCGGGCCACGTGTTCGCGGGCCTCGTCAAGCGCGGCGTGCGCAGCCCTTCCCGCCCAGTGGACGCTCGACGGGTTGCCGAACTTCCCGCCAAGAAAGGGGAGCACCTTTTCGCGCACTTCCGCCCGCACCGGCGTCGTGGCGTTGTTGTCCATGTAGACGTTCTTCATCGCCTTGTCTCCGGAATGATGCGGCCGATCAGTCCGATCGGTCTGATCGGTCTGATCGGTCCGATCCGTCCGATCGGACGTCCGCCGCCCTGCGCCCGCCTTGCGTCTACTCGGCCAGGAAGTAATGCCGGACATCCGCGGCCATGGTGTTGCCCGAGGCCGACTCGATACCTTCCTTGAGGACTGTGATGCGGCAGTACGTGCCGGGGTTGAGCGGCGCCGTGACCGCGTACATTGCCGTGAGCTTGTCCTCCGTGAGCAACGGGGCGCCCAGCGCAACCGCCTGTCCTTCGCCGGTGTCGGTCCAGGACCCGACGGCCGCAAGATTGACCCGGCCGGCCAGGGTGTCGCCCGCAACGGCCTCCGAAAAACTCACCGCGACCACGTTGAGCGCCGCGGCGCTCGTTGTCGCACCGTTGGCGGGCTGCGTGTCCGAAACGAAAAGCGGCGACGAAACCTTGACTGCCGAATCGCCGCACGAGGCGACGGCCAGGCCCGCGACCACCGCGAATACCGCAACATTTCTCAACATGTGCCCCTCCGACCCCCTGTTTTCAGAAAGTGAACTCATATCCGCCTTCGAAGACCACGCCGCCGACGTGCAGGTCCTGCATCGTCTTGTCCAGCGAAACCGTCGCCTGGTTCATGCGCAACTCGGCAACGATATCCCCGGGTCCGATTTTGAAGACCGCCCCGGCCAGCACGCAGAACCCGCCGGTGACCCCGGTCTGGCTGGACCCGTCCGCCCCCTCGTTCGGGGCGAGGCTGCTCCCGACGACGAATACGCCGCCCCCGGCCCCGACGAACGGACGCAGGGGAATGCCAGTGGCAAACGTGTAGACGACCTCGATTTGAATGGGCACCACCCAGTATGACGCGTTGATCTCCGAGGCCGCGCCGGTGGACGTGACCTTGGCGGTAAAGAACGGCGCGTAGTACTCGGCGTTGACGCCGACCGAGAGCGGCTGACCCGAAAGCGGCAGGTAGTACCGTCCCTCGACCCCGAACACCGCGAACGGCCCGCCAATCCCCTGAATGGGCATTATCGCGCCGACCCGGGGCGCGAGGGCGGCGTGCTTGACCGGCTCCCCGGCCCCCGGCTCCTTGGGTTGCACCCCGGCCTTGACGGCGGGCGCATGGCCGGGCCCGCCCGCGGGAGATGCGACGACCTCCTTCCACTTGGAGTCCTCTTTGGGCGGAGGGGGCGCCGCGATCGCCCTGGGTTCTTCCTTCTTGGACGCAAGGGGGACCAACGGCACGACCCCCGGGACGGAGGGCGGCGCCGTCTGCAGCACCGTTTTGGGATCTTCCTTTCTGGGCGCAAGCGGGACCAGGGGGATGAGGGGAACGAGTTCGGGCTCGGGGGCGGCGGCAACCGTCTGCTCCTCGCGGGCAAACTGTATGTTCACTGCGCCACCCGATGATCCAGGCGAAGCGCGGAGCGTGACCTGGTGCTGTCCCGCGGTGACTGAAAAGCGCTGCGTGACCGGCGATGAGACAAACCACTTGGGCCGCTCGACCCAGGAATCCTTCGTCAAGAGCTTGCCGGGGACGACCATCGCGCCGATGGTGGCGCCATCCTGCGCGACCATGAGCGAGAGATCGGTGCCCGGGGATGTCGGGTCGCTGTGGGCGAACGCCCGGACCGTGAGCGTCCCGGGACCCTCGATCCGCACGACAACGTCGGCGCCCGGCCTGATCTCGTAGTGAACGGTCTTGTCGCTTCTCAAGGTAAGGGCCTTGGAAGCGGAAATCGGCTTGGGATCTTCGATCTTGAACGTCCCGGCGAATGCCCCGGACACGTCCGCGAACGCGCCGAGCACGACGAAAACGGCGATGTTCGACCTGTTCACGGCTGACTCACTCCCCGGCCGGCGCAACCGTAACCGCCACGAGGTCCTTGAGCGACGTGTAGGACCCGTCGGAGACAATCAGGCCGAACAGGTACACACCTTCGACATCGGGGACAAAAGAAGGCATCGGCGCTTGGGCTTGGTCGTCGGGAAGCGCGCCGACGGCCGACCCCTCGGGCGCGAACTCGAGCGTCCACACGTACGTCAGGCCGTCACCCTCGGGGTCGCTGCTGGCCGTGCCGTCAAGAAAGACCGCCGCCCCGATCTCGGCTTCGAGATCGAACCCGGCAAACGCCATCGGCGGCGTGTTGGCCGTCGTAGCGGCGTCGCCGCACGACGCGCACGCCAAGACCGCCGCAAGTGCGACCGCCGCAAGTGCCAGCAGCCTGGCGCCCATCCCTGCAAACCTGGAAACCCGAAAGTCCGGCATCACGGCGAAAATGTTATGAGAAGAAGCGGACAAAGTCAAACAAAACCACTTCCCGGGAAAAGCGACTCAGCGAACGCAGGCGGATTCACTCCGCCGGAGTGAGCAGGGGGTCCGGGGGAGACGTTCGCGTAGCGATCCCCCGGGAAATTGACTTGGCCTCCCCGCCAATCTATCATCCGTTTCGACGGGAACCGAATGGGCAACACCTTCGGAAAGTATGGGCTTGTGCGCAAACTCGCGACCGGCGGGATGGCGGAGATCTGGCTCGCGCGCCAGACGGGGATGCAGGGGTTCGAAAAGCCCGTCGTCATCAAGCGCATCCTCCCGCACCTTTCCACCGATCAGGTTTTCGTGAAGATGTTCCTGGATGAAGCGCGGGTGGCGGCGTGCCTCAACCACCCGAACATCGTCCAGATCTACGACCTCGGCTGCGTCGATGGCCAGTACTTCATCGCCATGGAGTTCGTCGACGGCGTCGATGTCTCGACCGTGCTCAAGATGGGGCGAACGCGCAAGACACCGCTCAAGCTCAGGTTCACGCTCCGGATCGTCAGTCAGGCCTGCGAGGGGCTCCACCACGCCCATTTCCTCACGGACATGAACGGCCAAAAGCTCAGCCTGGTGCACCGGGACGTGAGCCCGCAGAACATATTGGTGTCGTACACGGGAAACGTCAAGGTCACGGACTTCGGCATCGCCAAGGCGCGGGGGCGCTCGACGAAGACGACCACCGGGACGCTAAAGGGGAAGTTCGGCTACATGTCCCCCGAACAGATCTCGGGCGGATTCGTCGATCACCGCTCTGACGTGTTCTCGCTGGGGACCGTGCTGTGGGAAATGCTCACCTACCGCCGGCTCTTCAAGCGCGACAACGAGGCGGCCACCATCATGGCCGTCGCGGGCGACGAGATCCCGTCGCCCAGGCGTTATTGGCCCAAGCTCCCCGAAGAACTCGACCGGATCACGATGAAAGCCCTCGATCGGAACATCGAGAACCGCTATCAGAGCGCCCGGGAGCTCGGCAACGCGCTCGAGCAGTACCTCGCCTCGCAGGGCCTCGGCGTCGTTTCCTCGGAGATCGCCCAGTTTCTGGACAGTCTGTTCCCCGAGAAACAGCTCGGCGCCCGCGACGCGTCAACGGTTTCCGGCCTCTCGGCGGCCGTGTACCGGGATCAGAAGAGCGGCTCGGTGAGCCTGCCGGTGGTCACCAACCCCGGCATGCGTTCTGCGGCCGCTTCGTCGATGATGGGGCCGGAGATCTCCGTTCCGCCCGGCGCCGCGGGGCCGGCGGCAGGCGGGGGCGCGGGCGAACCGGCCGCCGGGGACGGAACCGGCGGCGACGGTGGGCCTCCCGCGCTCCCCCCGGGACCCGAACAGGACGCCCTCGCGCAGGCAATGAGAGGCGTGCTCGACCAGATCGAGCCGCCCGCGCCCGAGGAGGTGGACGATGACGACATCGAGGTTTTTGAGGAGCCCGCACGAGAGCAGGCCCAAAAACACGCGGCACCCGCGGCGCCGGCGCCCGAAGACGCCGGGTTCGGCTTCCCCGAGACGGAGGAACGTCGGCCGGGCAGAATGAAGGTCGTGTTCATCGCAGCCCCTCTGGTTGTCGCGGCTCTGGCCGCCGGCGTGTATTTCGGGCTCGGCGGCGCAACGAAAGGTCCTGCCCCGGCGCCAGCGGCGACGGCGGCCGCGGCGACGCCCGCAGCGAAGCCTGCGGACGGCGACGCTCACAAAGGGCAGGAATCCGCCGCCAAACCCGCCGAGGCGAAACCGGCCGTGGAGCCGGGCGCAAACGAGCCGGCAAAAAAGGAACCCAAAAAAAAGGAGACCAAGAAGGCAGAAACGGCCCCAAAGACCGCGGCGCCCGAGAAAAAGGTCAAGGAAACCCCGACACAGGCCGAGGAGCCGAAAAAGGAGCCGGCGCCCCCGCCGAAGGTCGCAACGGCGGCCCCGGTGGGCGACGGTTTTTTGAACCTCGACTCCGACCCGTGGGCCGAGGTGTGGACCGGCGGGTCCAAACTCGGCGACACGCCGCTCATCAAGGTCAAGGTCCCCTCCGGCAGAATCCAGCTCGTCCTGAAGAACCCCGAGCTCGGTTTCGAAAAAAAGATCACCATCGACGTTCCGGCCAACGAAACAGTGGGGCAGAAAATCTCGGTAAAAAAGGGTATTATCAACGTCAGGTCCGACCCGCCCGCCGAGGTGTACATAGGCAGGACCAAGGTGGGCGACACGCCGCTCTCGGACCACGAGGTCTTCGAAGGGGTCCACAAACTGCGGCTGGTCAACCGCGAGAAGGGGCTCGAGAAGGCGATTTCGGTGAGCGTGGGCCCCGGGCAGGTGAAGACGATAAACGAGAACCTGGCGAAGTAGGCGGCGGTCTTGGAGTGCGGCTTGACGCCGCCTTGAATTCGCGCGGGCTTGACGGCGCGCGGACCGTTGAGCGAAGGTGAAAAGACGGCAAGAAAGGATGACGGCCACGAAGTTCGCCGCAGGTCTGTTGGCGGGCGCGTGCATTGCGTGCGCTTTCGCCGCCGCCGCGCGCGCGGGGACGGCGCTGCCGGACGAGTACAGCCCCGACGATCTCATCCGGGACGCCGTAGGCGCCTACGATGCGATGGAGTACGATCGGGCCGTACCGATTCTCCAGGAGGCGTTCAAATTGCCAGGCTTGAGCCAGAAACAGCGTATCACCGTTCTCCAGTACGGCGCCCTGATCTGCATCATCCAGAAAAAAGACCCGCTCGCGCGCGAGACCATCCGCGAGATCTACCGGCTCAAGCCCGACTTCGAACTCCCGCAAACGATGGCTCCGAGCTTCAGGAAATTCTTTGAGGACGTCCGGAATGAAAACAAGCCGAAACCCGCGCCCGCGCCGGTTCCGGTCCCTGAGCCCGAACACCGGCCGACTCCGCGCGTGATCGAACCCTGGGCCGTCCCGCCGCCGCCGCCAGCCAACGCGAGGGCGGCGGACCCCGTGGACGCAGACGACGACAAGCCGCCGCCGGACGGCGCCCGCCCGGGCGTGGGACGCAAGGTCGAGGGGCCGAACTGGTTCGTCCGTTTCTGGCCTTCGTGGACCTGCTTCATCGCGGGGGCGGCGCTCCTCACCCCCGGGATTCTCGTCGGCCTCGACGCCGACTCGGGCCGGGGCGATCTCGAGGCGGCCGAGCGCGACAGCCAGGGCCGGATCACGTCGCTCTCCTACGAGCAGGCGCGGGCGCTGCAGGACGAGGCCGACCGCAAGGGACTCACTGCGACGGCGCTCATGGGCGCCGGCGCGGCGGCAATGGTGACCGGCGCGATCATGTTCTTCGTCTACGACGGCGCGTCTCCCCCTTCAAAACCCGACTTGTCTCTGTCGCCGGCAACCGATGGAAGGTCGATCCTGGTGACGTTGGGCGGAGGCTTTTGAGATGTTCGCCGATTCTGCAAATCCCAAATCCCAAATCCCGAATCCCAAATTGTGCCTGCTTCTAACTGTCCACTTCTTACTTCTCACCGTCCTGGGCGGTTGTTTTCCCGATCTTGGCGTTGACGACTTCAAGTACCGCTGCCAGTCGGCCGCCGACTGCGACACGGGAGCATACGTGCCGTGGGACATCGGTGTGCCGGACTATGGCGTGGCCGGAGACACGGGCGCCGCGACAGACCGGGGACCGGAGGACCGGGGGACGAGGGACGAGGGGACGACGGACGAGGGGACAACGGACGACGGGACGACGGACGACGGGACGACGGACGACGCCGGGGCCGACTCGTCAGACCTGTCCGACGTGTCCGACACGTCCGGCGGCGGCGATGATGCTCCAGACGCAGCGGACGCGGGCGGTGACATCGAAACGACCGACACCGGCGCGGATGCCGGTGATGACACGGGGGCCGCCGACTCCGGGGCCGACTCCGGGACTGACGCGGGCGCAGACGCCGGCTTCGACGCGGGGCAGTCGTGCCTCCCCTGCACCGGATGCTGTGACGGGGTCGCGTGCCGCGCGGGCGCGATGGACGTCCAGTGCGGCAAAAACGGCGCCGCGTGCGAGGACTGCACCGCGTCGGGCGGGGCGTGCCGCAACCAGGCGTGCGAAGTCCAGCCGCCGGTCTGCAACTCCACTTCGTGCCCGAACGGCTGTTGCAGCGGCACCACGTGCCAGAACGGCGACATCGACACCGTTTGCGGGACGGGCGGGACGCTCTGCCAGAACTGCACTTCTTTCAGCCAGACCTGCATCAACAAGGGCTGCCACGGGGCGTGCGACGCGGTCACGTGCGGGAGCGGGTGCTGCGATGGAGACTCGTGCCTCCCGGGGAACACCGCGGACAAATGCGGGAAGGGCGGCGGCGCCTGCGGGACATGCGGGATTTTCAAGCCCCACTGCCTCAACCAGGCGTGCGGAATCTGCGGCCTCAACGCGTGTTTCCTCCAGGACAAGTGCTGCGACTCGTCCGGCGGCTGCCATGCGGGCGACACCGACACGCTGTGCGGCGAGAGCGGAGAGATGTGCGAGGACTGCGCGGCCATCGGGCAGAAATGCGTCTACCAAAACTGCCACGGCTGCGACCCCCTCACATGCCCCAACGGCTGTTGCGACGGAAACGTCTGCAGGCCGGGGACCGACAACAACGCGTGCGGCACCAACGGCGCGGCGTGTGCAAACTGCACATCCGGGGCGAGCCCCGTGTGCAGCAACCGTTCATGCGGTTTGTGCAACGCTACGACGTGCCCCGACGGCTGTTGTGACGGAAGCGGAACATGCCAGCCGGGCACCGCAAACACCGCCTGCGGAACTGCCGGCGCGCTCTGCCAGGATTGCGGTGGCGGCGCCTGCAACAACAAGAGTTGCGGGGCATGCAACGCGACGACCTGCGGAAGCGGCTGCTGCGACGCGCAAGGGAACTGCCGCCCGGGGACGCTAAACGACGTGTGCGGAAAGGGCGGCGGAGCGTGCGCCGACTGCAACACGACGGCGACCGCCCGGGCGTGCGTGAGCCAGCAGTGCGCGTGCAACAAGACGCACTGCAACCTTATGGACGACTACAACTGCTGCGACCCCGACGACAACACCTGCAAGGACGGAAATTCAAGCAACTACTGCGGCAAGTCCGGCAACCAGTGTTCTGACTGCGGCTCGGGATACTGCTGCTCGCACGCATGCCAGTCGTCGGCGTGCAACTGACGTCCGACGCGCGCCGGCGGCGGCGCAAGGGAGAACGGATTTGCAAAAGACAAACGAAAGGGGGTTCGGCATGAAAACAAGGGTGCGTAGCGGTCTCATGTCAAATAGAGGGTTCCCGGCGACGCCGTTTTCTGCCCGCCGTTTTGGGCGCAACGCGGTACTCAACAGTCCTGTCGGCCACGCGCAGAGCCGACGTTTGTGGCAGAAGAAGCTGAAACCGGCCTTCTACGATTCCGGGAACGGTAATGTCCTCGTCCAGCTCCTCCCATCTCAGCGCGTAACCGTTCAACCGGACTTCAACGCGCTTCAGTTGCTCGTCGGTCGCCCCGCTCAGAATCTTGAAACGGTCCGCGGGGAAGCCGACTATCCGCCCGTCGGCAAGATGGACAAAGACCATCCGTCCCTCGGCCCAGGCACGGACGGCGAACGGTTCGCCCCTCTCGCTTTTCCTATCCGCGGTGGAATTCAACGTACTTCTCCTTCAGAAACGCCGCATGTTCCCGGACAAGCGCTTCGATGCGCCTGACCGATCGTTTGGACAGACGTCTGTTTCGCGCGAGTCGAACCGGTTCCAGCCAGAACTTGCATTCGCCCCCCGCAGCGGCGACGTGAATGTGCGGCGGCTCTCCGCGCTCGTCGGAGTAGAAGTGAAACCTGAACCGCCCCACGCGCAATACTGTCGGCAAACTGGAACCCCCTTCTCCACGAGTGGCAATGTACGCTTCGGCGTGTCTCGTTGTCAAACGCCCCGCACGACGGTTCAGTGAATCGCCGCTGCGAACCGACGCTTTACTCCCGGCGCGGTTGACGGTAGTATGTCGGCGTAGAAGTCTTCGGGCCGGCCGACGGGAGGGTGGATGGCGCAGAGGCTCAATGCCGGTGCGATGGTTGTCGCGGTTGTCGCCGGCCTCTTCCCGGCCGCGGCGGGCGCGGGAACGTCCCTCCCGGACGGCCTCACCGCCGACGAGCTCATCAAGGACGCCGTCAACGCCTACGAGGCAATGGACTACGACCGCGCCCTGCCGCTCCTTTCGGAAGCCGAGAGACTGCCGGGACTAAGCAAGATCGTCCGCATCACCATCCTCAAGTACCGCGCGTTCATCCTCATTCTCGAGGGAAAAGAAATCCTCGCGCGCGACGCCGTCACCGTGATCTACGACCTCAAGCCCGACTTCGAACTCCCGCAGACGGTGGCGCCCAAGTTCAGGATCTTCTTCGCCGGGGTCAGAGAAGACTACAAGCCCAAGACCAAACCGAAAAAAGCACAAACCGACCGCATCCTCACGGTTCAACCCGTGCCGCCGGCACCCGCTCCCCGGGTCCAGAGGACCTCGCCGCCGGCGCCCGAAGCGCCGAACTGGTTCGTCCGGTGGTGGCCCTCGTGGACCTGCCTGGCCGCCGGAACGGCGCTTGCCGTCCCAGGCGTCATCATCGGCCTCGATGTCAAGTCCGGGCAGGACGAGTTAAAGAACGCCCAAAGGGACGATGCGGGGCACATCATCGGAATGACGTACGACGAGGCGAAGTCGCTCCAGAACGAGGCCGACAAGAAGGGCCTGACCTCCACCATCCTCCTCGGCGCCGGGGGCGCCGTTGTCGCCGCCGGCATCGCCCTGTTCTTCGTGTACGACGGCGCCGCGCCCGCCACCGGCCGTACGAGTGTTTCGGTGTCGCCGGGAACGGACGGCCGATCGCTGCTCCTGCATCTCGGCGGAGGATTCTGATGCAACCCCCGAATTCCGAATCCCGAACGCCGAATTCCGGTCTGTTGCTCGCTCTGATCCTCACTTCCCACCTTTCATTTCTCACTCTACTCTCCGGCTGCGACACCGACCTCGGCCTCCAGGAATTCCAGTTCGGCTGCAAGACCGACTCGGACTGCGGAACGGGGTTTAAGTGCGAAGGGGCGAAGAAGTGCGTCCGGATCCCCGTGACCGAAGACACCGGAATCCCGGTCGACGCGGCACCGGAGGACCGGGGGACGGCGAAAGACGCGGGGACCACGCCCGACTCGGCGTCCGACGGGTCGGACCTGTCCGACGTGTCCGACGCGTCCGACGGCGGCGTTGATGCATCTGACGCGATGGACGCGGGCGAAGACACCGGGATCACCGACGCCGGCGAGGACGTTGGTGATGCGGGCGGTGACGCCGAGATCACCGACACCGGCGAAGACGTTGGTGACGCGGGTGGCGACGCCGCGACCCCGGACGCCGGCGAGGACACCGGGATCACCGACGCCGGCGAAGACGTCGGTGACGCAGGTGGCGACGCCGGCACCCCGGACACCGGCCAGGACGCCGGCGAGGACGCCGGACCCGACGGCGGCCTCCCCTGCGGGCCGTGCAGCGGCTGCTGCAACGGTGCGACGTGTGTTGCGGGCACGGACGACCTCATGTGCGGGAGCGGCGGGGCGGCATGCCAAGACTGCACGGCGGCGGGGATGGAGTGCGAAAACCAGGCGTGCCGGACGCCCCCGACCTGCGACTCCTCGACGTGCCCCAACGGTTGCTGCGACGCGATGGGTCAATGTCTGACCGGCGAACTCAACACCTCTTGCGGCACCGGCGGCGGCGCCTGCTCCGATTGCACGCTTGCCGGAAAGACGTGTGTCGGGAAGACCTGTCACGGTTGCGACTACCTTACATGCCCCAACGGGTGCTGCGACGCCGGCGGTGTGTGCCGGACCGGAGACCAGAACTCCGTCTGCGGTTCCGGCGGGTCGGCGTGCATCGACTGCACGACCGGCGGCGGCACGTGCCAGACCAAGTCATGCACGTACCCGACGTGCAATGCGGGGACGTGCCCCGGCGGCTGTTGCGACACGGGCGGCGCCTGCCAAGGCGGCGATCAGGACACGCTTTGCGGCACCGGCGGCGTTTCGTGTCAAGACTGCGCCGCGGGCGGAAGGACGTGCGCCGGGAAGGCCTGCCACGGGTGCGACAGCGTCACGTGCCCCGCGGGTTGCTGCGACGCCACCGGTGTCTGCCACTCCGGCGACCAGAATACGCAATGCGGGACCAACGGCGCGCTCTGCGCCAATTGCTCCGTGACCGGCTCGAGATACTGCGTCAACAGAACATGTACACCGTGCAACGCGACGACCTGCCCGAACGGCTGTTGCGACGCGTCGGGGGTCTGCCAGACGGGCGACCAGAACTCGGCTTGCGGAACCGGCGGAGCGGCGTGCCAGGAATGTGCGGCGGGAAGTCAGACGTGCGTCGCAAAAGCCTGCCACGGTTGCGACGCCGTGACCTGCGCGGCGGGGTGCTGTTCGGCCGGCGGGACGTGCATGGGCGGGACGACCGACATCGCCTGCGGGACCAACGGCGCCGCGTGCACGGACTGCACCGGCACAACCAACAAGTACTGCGTCAACAAGACCTGCACGTCGTGCAATGCCGCGACCTGCCCGACGGGCTGCTGCGATGCGAACGGTGCGTGCCAGGTCGGCACCGGCGACGGCCAGTGCGGCGCCGGCGGGGCCGCGTGCGAAAACTGCACGTCTTCGGGGAAGTCGTGCATCGGGCAGGCCTGCCACGGATGCGACGCAACCACGTGCCCGGACGGGTGCTGCGACTTGAGCGGCGTCTGCCAGCCCGGCACCGCACACGACAGTTGCGGCGACAACGGGGCCTCGTGCGCGAGCTGCTCGTCAACCGCCAACCGTTATTGCTACAATCGCGCCTGCGCGCCCTGCAACGCCCAGACCTGCCCCGACGGGTGCTGCGACGGCAACGGCGTCTGCCAGGCGGGCGACGTGGTCAGCCAGTGCGGCACCGGCGGTGTCGTCTGCTCCGACTGCGCGCTCAACCCGCTCGACAAGTTCTGCTACAACAAGGTGTGCACCCCCTGCAACGCAAACACCTGCCCCAGCGGGTGCTGCGACGGAACCGTTTGCCGAACTGGCGATCAGGACAACCAGTGCGGCAATTCGGGCGTTGCGTGCAGCGACTGCACCGCCACGGCGAACAAGTACTGCTACAACAAGACCTGCACCGCTTGCGGCGCGAGCACGTGCCCGTCGGGCTGCTGCTCTTCGGGCCTCTGCCAGGGCGGGACGCAGAACACCCAATGCGGCACGGGAGGGGCGGCGTGCTCCGACTGCACCGCCGGCGCAAACAAGTACTGCTACAACCAGGTGTGCACGGCGTGCAACGCCAGTACGTGCCCGTTGGGATGCTGCGCCAGCGGGCTGTGCGAGCCGGGAGACCAGCAGACACAGTGCGGGACCGGCGGCGTCGCATGCGCGAACTGCACGTCTCAAGGCAAGACGTGTGCCGAGCAAGCCTGCCACGGATGCGACTCGGTCACCTGCCCGAGCGGGTGCTGCTCGGGCGGGACCTGCTATCCCGGGACTGCCGAGGACAAGTGCGGGAAGAACGGCGCAAACTGCAGCGACTGCGGATCGCTCACCACCTGCAAGAACCAGTCCTGCCAGCTCTGTGCGTTCGTGTGCGGCTTTGGCAACAAGTGCTGCGACGGCACCGGCGGCTGCCACACGGGCGACACCAACGACTTCTGCGGCGAGGCCGGCGAGCGGTGTTCGGACTGCAACGCGGTGCCCGGCCAGAACTGCATAAACAGGATGTGCCACGGCTGCGACGTCCTCACATGCCCGGACGGGTGCTGCGACACCAACACCTGCCGGGTCGGCACGGAACACACGGCGTGCGGCGCAAACTCGGCCGCCTGCGCCAACTGCACGGCGGGCGCGAACAAGGCATGCGCCAACCAGGGGTGCGCGGCCTGCAACCCGACCAACTGCCCCGACGGCTGCTGTGACGCGGGCGGCAACTGCCAGCCCGGCAACACCGACACGGTCTGCGGCAACGCCGGCGCGACATGCCAGAACTGTGCGGGATCGGGACAGACTTGCGTCAACAGGCACTGCACTCCGGCGTGCGACGCGAGCACCTGTCCAAACGGGTGCTGCGACGGGACCGGCGCCTGCCGGTCGGGCACGGAACACGCGGCCTGCGGGTCGGCCGGCCTGTTGTGCGCGGCCTGTGCGGGCGGCACACCCCACTGCGTCAACCGAGCCTGCGGGACGTGCAACGCGGCGAGCTGCCCGACCGGCTGCTGCAGCAACGGCTACTGCCGCCCCGGGACGCAAAACGCCTTCTGCGGCAACAACGGAATCGCGTGCGCCGACTGCGACCCGCCGGCCAACCAGCGCACCTGCGCCGGCAATCAGTGCATGTGCCACGAGGACCTGTGTGACTGGTACGACTGGAGCAACTGCTGTGACCCCGCCGACCAGGTTTGCAAGGACGGGTATGACGACGGCCACTGCGGCGAGTACGGCGAGCAGTGCGACGACTGCGGCGGATGGACGTGCGACAGCTCGTCCAGAACCTGCCAGTAGGCCCCGCACGAAACCGGGCTTCCCCGACCAAACCCGGGTCCATGCGCCGCGCGCCGGAAAGTGGCAAAATTTTAGGAAAATCGGTACAATACGCATCAGCGGCCGATTTGACGTGCGGAGTGCCCGATGACGAATAAGACGAGTCTTGCTGCGGTCGTGGTTCTGTTTGCGGCCGCGGGGCACGCGGACGCGGCGGAAAAGCCCTCGGGTCCGCCGACGAAAGAACTGATTTCGCAGGGCGTCGCCGCCTACGATTCGATGGACCTTGACAAGGCCTTCCCGCTGTTCGAGCAGGCATCCAGACATTCCGATTTGACCAGGGCCGACCGAATCAATGTGTTCAAGCACCAGGCGTTCATCCTCATGCTCCAGGGAAAGGAGATCCTGGCGCGCGACAAGGTCACCGCCATCTACACGATGGACCCGGCGTTCGAGCTTCCGGCCACCGTGTCGCCCAAGTTCCGGAGGTTTTTCGCCGACGTCAAAAGGGACATGGCGCCCCCGCCGACGGCACAGCCGGCCCCTCCTTCGCAGCCGCCGCACCGGACGATCGAGGTACGGCCCGCCGCGAAGCCGCCGCCCGCCGTGCAGAAGACGGCTCCCGCCCCGCCGGACGGCCAGCCGAACCTCTTTGTGCGTTTCTGGCCGTCGTGGACGTGTTTTGCCACGGGCCTTGCCCTGGTTGTGCCCGGAATAGTGGTCGGCCTTGACGTCAAGTCGGGACGGGACGAGCTCGAGAACGCGCCCAGGGACGAGACCGGCAGGTTCACAACGCTCACGCTCGAAGACGCAAAGGCGCTCCAGAACGCGGCCGACCAGAAGGGTGTCACCTCGACCATCCTCCTAAGCGTGGGTGCGGCGGCGTTGGTCACGGGCGGCGTGATGTTCTTCGTCTACGACGGCGCCAAGGAGGTCACCAAGAGAACCACGGTGTCGTTCGGTTCCGACGGGACGACGCACGCCGTGACCGCGGCGTGGAAATTCTGAAGGGACGAGGGACGAGCGAAGAAGGATGAAGGACGAGGGATGAAAAGACACGAACAAAACGCGGGCGGCGCGTGGAATCTGATTGCCGAGTGCCGGTCTGGGTGCCACGGACAACCGCAGGTTGCCCGTGTCCGAAGGCCGGGCATCCCGCACGGACAAGCGCTGCTTGTCCGTGGCACCCGGAAACACCGGGGCTTCCTGTTCGCACTGGCCACTGTCCACTGTGCGCTGTTCACTCTGCTTGCCTGCGACACCGACCTTGCGATCTCCGATTTCAAGTACGCGTGCGAGTCGGACAACGAGTGCGGCGCGGGGCACAAATGCGAGCCCGGGGTTGGGTGCGTGAAGTTTCCGGAGTCCAAGGATGCCGGGCGGGGCGACGCGGGAGGCGGGCGGGACGCAGGGGCCGCGGACGGCGGCACCGACGCGGGGACCGACGCAGGGGCAGACGCGGGGACAGCCGACGGGGGTTTCATGCTCCGGTATTCGAGCACGAGCGATTCGGCGGCGGGCGCCGGCACGTCCGACAAGTACATGCTCAAGTCGGTCACCGGTTGGTCCACGGGCCCGAAATGGAACGTCGGAAACTACGAGTTGAAGATGGGCAGTCCGTTTGAACAGGGGAAAAAGTGACTCACGACAAACGACTCACGACTCATGACTCACGGCACGCGCAACCCGACTTCCCGGTCCGGTGGTCGTTCCCCTGCCTGCTGTCGTGGGTCGTTCGTCGTCGGTCGATGTTCTTGGGTCGTTTGTCGGATCGGTCGTTTGTCGAAAGTCGTAAGTCGTCGGTCGTATCGCCCGGAGGGATCGTCATGAACAAAGTTATCAGCATCGCCATCGCGTCCGCGTTCGCTATCGCCGCAGGCGCCGCCGCCCGCGCGGAGGTGCCGCTTACGCTGTCGCACAACGGGTATCTCACGGACACGCAGGGCGCGCCGGTGAACGTCACCCTGCCCTTCGTCTTCAAGGTGTACGCCGAGGAGACGGGAGGCGACCCCGTATGGGTCGAAGCGATACCCAACGTCGGGGTTCAAAACGGTTTTTACGCGACGACACTGGGTCTTTCGACGTCGCTCGCGAGCGTGTTCAACGCGCGGAAGGACGTGTGGCTCGAGATCTCGGTTGACGGGATCGCGATCACTCCGCGGCAGAAGATAAGCGCGGTGCCATACGCGCTGGTGGCGGACGACGCGGTCGGGGCCATTCACCCTACATCCATCACGGTTGGCGGGAAGAAAGTGGTTGACGAGGAAGGCAAGTGGTCGGGGGACCCTTCGGGGATACCCGGGGTCAAGAGCGTCGGGACGGCGGCGCCTTTGACGGGTGGGCCGATCACGGACACGGGGACGATCGGGATGGCAAAGGCTGACGGGACGGCGGACGGGTACCTTTCGGCGGCCGATTTCGCGGCTTTTTGGACCAAGCAGAACCGTGTGAGCGGGAAGTGCAACGACGGTTTTTGCGTCTATCAGGTCAACGAGGACGGTTCGGTGGACTGCTTCCCCTGCGGGGGCGGTGCGGGGTCCGGGACGGTGACGTCCGTGGCGACTGGGCCCGGGCTGACGGGCGGGCCGGTGACGACGTCGGGGACCATCAGCCTCGACTCGGCCTGGCTGGACGGGTCTGCGCACGACGCGCGTTTTGTGAACGAGGGCCAGGCCGACGCCGTGACCTCGGCGATGATCCTGGACGGGACGATAGTGTTTGGCGACATCGGGCAGAACGCCTGCGTCGCGGGCCAGGTAATCAAGTGGGACGGGACGGCGTGGACTTGCGCGGCGGATCTGAACACCGTGTTGACCGTTGCGGCCGGCTCCGGGCTGGAGATGGCCGGGTCGAGCCTGTCGCTGCTGAAGACGTGCTCATCGGGGAACGTGCTCAAGTGGGACGGAACGAAGTGGGACTGCGCGGCGGATGTAAGCTCGGGGGGGACGGTGACGAGCATCGGCACGGGGGCCGGGCTGACCGGCGGGCCGATCACGGGGACGGGGACGATCAGCATTGCGACGGACAGTGTCACGACGGCGATGATCAAGAATGCGACCATCAAGTTCGAGGATTTCGACCCCAACGGCTGTGTCGCCGGGCAGATCCCCAAGTTCGACGGCGTGAACTGGATCTGCGGCAACGACGCCGGCGGCGCCGCCGGATACGTGACCGACGTGTCGGCAACTGCGCCCGTCGCGAGCACCGGCGGCACGATGCCGGTCATCAGCATCGCAAAGGCGACGACAGCCGTGAGCGGCTACCTCTCCGCCGTCGACTGGAACCTCTTCAACAACAAGCAGGACCAGGTTGCCGGGGCGTGCCTGGCCGGGAGTTCGATTAGGGCGGTCAACCCGGACGGCTCGGTTCTTTGCGAAACGGACGACAACACGACGTACACGGCGGCGGCTGGATCGGGGATCGAAGTCGCCGGCACCGCCCTGTCTCTCCTCAAGACCTGCGTCTCCGGAAACGTCCTCAAGTACGACGGCACCAACTGGATTTGCTCGCCCGACCTGAACTCCGGCGGGACGGTGACAGCGGTGACGGCCTCGGCGCCTTTGTCGAGCATCGGTGGGGCCACGCCGAACATCGCGATGCCGGCGGCTTCGTCGTCCGCGGACGGCTACCTGACATCGGCGAACTGGACGGCGTTCGATGCGAAGCAGAACCGGGTCGCCGGGACGTGCGCCGCAGGGAGCGCCATCCGCGCCATCGACGTGAACGGGGCGGTGACGTGCGAGACGGACGACGGCCAGTCGTACACCGCCTCAAGCGGCGTGATGCTGGTGGGCACGGACCTTCAGTTGAGCACGGTGGGATGCGCGTTTGGGGAGGTATGGAAGTACACGGCGGGCGGCTGGAGCTGCGAGCCGGACATTGACTCGGGCGGCGACGTAACGGGGGTCACGGCGGGCACGGGTCTCACGGGAGGCGGCGGCGCCGGGGACGTGACTTTGAACGTCTCGTTTGGGGGTACGGGGGCGGCGACTTCGGCGGCGCGAAGCGACCACAACCACACCGGGACGTACGAGCCGGAGATCGCCGCCGGGACGAACGCGCAGTACTGGCGGGGGGACAAGACGTGGCAGGCGCTCAACACCACCGCGGTCACCGAGAGCGGCAACCTCTATTATACCGACGCAAGGGCGCGTGGCGCCCTGTCGGGAACCTTGCCCGTCACGTACAACTCCGGCACGGGCGCGATCGGAGTGTCGGCTAACTCGTCGTCCTCGGCGGGCGTGGTGGCGACCAGCGCGGGGCAGGCGAACATGGTTTGGAAGACCGACGGGAGTGGCAACCCCGCGTGGAGGTCGGACGCGGACTCCGGCGGCGACATCACGGCGGTCAACGTCACGGCGCCCATCACGGGCGGCGGGGCGAGCGGGTCCGTGACGGTCGGCATCAGCCAGGCCGGCGCCGCCGCAGACGGCTACCTGTCGAGCGCGAACTGGAACACTTTCAGCGACAAGCAGAACAGGGTTACGGGCACCTGCGCGGCCGGCAGCTCGATCCGCGTCGTCAACGCCGACGGCACGGTCACGTGCGAGACCGACGACGGGCAGCTCTACACGGCCTCCGGCGGTGTTACTCTTTCAGGAAGCGACTTCCGCCTTGATACCACCGGGTGCCTGGCCTTCGAGGTCCTCAAGAGGAACGCCGCCAACAACGCCTGGGAATGCGTCGCCGACGCCGACAGCGGCACCGTCACAAACGTGGCCACGGGGACCGGATTGACCGGAGGCCCCATCACGACCACGGGGACCATCAGCCTGGCGGACACCGCCGTGACCCCCGGCAGTTACACACTCTCAAGCATCACCGTCGATGCCCAGGGGAGAATCACCGCGGCGTCCAGCGGGGCTGAGGTCGACGGCGTCATCGGCAACGAGGTGACCAACGCGACCAACGCGACGCTGACCAGGGGCGGCACAGGGACGGCGGGGGACCCTTATACTCTCGGCCTGAACCTGGGCAACGCGAACACATGGACGGGGCTTCAGACATTGTCGCGGGCCAGCGGCAGCCCGCCGATTGCGGTGGCGACGGCATATGCGGCGGGGGCGACGGTCACGGATTTGAGCGCCGACATGGTTGACGGCAACCACGCGAGCGACTTTGCCGGCGCGTCCCACAACCACGACGCGACGTACGTCAACGAGGCGCAGGCCGACTCCATAACCTCCACGATGGTGGCCTTTGACTACGCCGGCTCGTCGAGCGAAGGCGGCAGCGCCACGAGCTGCGTCAATATTGATCCAGGGACGTACGACTGGCACACCGACGGCACAAGGACTGTCAACGTCGATTACGCCTCGACGGCCGGGAGCGCGACTTCCGCGACTTCGGCGACAACCGCCACCAACCTGGCAGGTGGAGGTGCCGGTACAATCCCCTATCAGAGTGCCGCCAACACAACCGCGATGCTCGCCGCGGGAACATCAGGTTACCTGCTACAGAGCGGCGGCGCAGGGGCGCCATCGTGGATCAACGCGACGAACGCGAGCACCGCAAGCACCGTGGTGAAGCGCGACGGCTCGGGCAACTTTTCCGCCGGGACGATCACGGCGGCCCTTACAGGAAACGTGACGGGCAACGCATCGACGGCTACCACCCTTGCCGCCGATCCGGGCAACTGTTCCGCCGGGAACGCCCCCCTTGGCATCACCGCCGCGGGAGTCGCAGAAGGCTGCTTTGACGTGGCGACACAGTCCGAACTCGACACCCACGCCGCCCTGACCTCCGCCCACGGCGCGACGAGCTCTAACACCGCGTCAACGATCGTCATGCGCGACGCCTCGGGGAACTTCTCCGCAGGAAAAGTCACGGCAACGGCCCTCGGCGGCAGTGCTACGTCAGCCTACAATGAAAGTGAGGCGGTGTCCACGACGACAAGCACGACCTATCAAACCAAAGTGACTTTGAATCTCCCGGTCGCCGGCACATATATTCTTTTCGCCTCGGCTGTTTTCGCCAACAACGCATATGTATACAACCCTCTGCGTTTCTACGACACGTCGACAAGTACTCTGATAAGCGGCGGCGACAACTACCAGAGTAGCAGCGCCGCGGGCGGCTGGGGGACCTACACCGTGATGCGGAGCTACACTACGTCCGGAAGTCAAAACGTCAATATTCAGTATCGTGCCTATGACGGAACAGACACGGCTTCAATTAAATTCGCGCGCATTTTTGCACTGAGGATCAACTGAGTATCGATTGCCGAGTGTCTGTATTTTTCTTTTACTGAGGGTTTTATGCAGGGAGATGCTAGGGCGGCGCCTGGCCGGCTCAAAGACGTTTGCAATCCAGCAGAAGGTACAGGCTGGCGGCTCCGGGACGTGCTACACCCGGTTCGCCCGCATCTTCGCTCTCAGAGTGGGGCCTTGACGATGGGAACACGCTTGCGCTCGCACCACGGTCGGATACTGGCAGGAGGTTTCCTGCTTCTGCCGTTGACTCCGGCGTTGGTTCACGCTCAAGACGACGTCTTGGCCCCGGCACCCGAATCAACTCCCGCCCCCGACAACCCCTCTGCCCCGTCCTCCGAAGAGACGGCGGACTCGCTCCGGAACGCCGAGCGGGCGTATGACGAGATGAACTACGAGAAGGCCCTGTCAATCTTGTCGGACGTCGAGAAGAAGACCGATCTCAAGACATGGGAGGTCATCACCGTTTTCAAGCTCAAGGCGTTCATCCACATCAACAACGAAAACGACATCTTCGCCCGCGACGCGATACTCTCGATCTACAATCTCGATCCGAAGTTCAAGCTCCCCGAAAATCTCCCGCCCAAAATCCTCAAGGTGTTCGCCGAGGTCAAAAAAGACTTCAAACCCAAAAAGAAAAAGAAGCCCAAAACGTTTGGCGCGGCGCCGGCGACGGCGCCCTCCCCTGCCCCGCCGGCCGAGGTTTCCAAACCGGCCACGCCAGTTTCCGACGCGAACCTTTTTGTCCGGTTCTGGCCGTCTTGGGCGTGCCTCGTCGCAGGCGTCGGCCTCTTCGTCCCGGGGGCCATCGTCGGCGCCGGCGCCACGGCCGACCGCGAGAAGTTCGAGGACGCTCCCCGCGACGCCGCGGGCCGGATTATCGGAATAACGCGTGCGCAGGCCGAAAAGATGCAGGAAGATGCGAACACCAAGGCCTTGACCGGAAACCTCCTGATCGGCGCCGGCGCAGCGGCAGCAACAGCCGGTGTTGTGCTATTGTTCTTTTACGACGACGGTTTCCACCCGTGGGCGGTTCCGGTTTTGTCGACGGCCGACGGACGAGGCTTCGTCGCCGGCTTCGGCGGGGAGTTTTGAGTGCCGGTGACCTGCATTTCGCCGGATGGGTGCCACGGACAACCCCGGTTTGTCCGTGCCACCCGGCGTTTCTTTTTCCTGATCACCGTACATCTGGCGATGTTGACGTTCTTTGCGGGATGTTCCGGCGGCCTCGGCCTCGGCGACTTCACGTTCGCCTGCGAAAAAGACTCGGAGTGCGGCAAGGGACAGAGGTGCGACCCGTCCGCCGGGTGCGTCGCAATTGGAAAACCCGACGGGGGACCAACGGATCGAGGGACAACGGACGACAGCTTCCATCCGACGGACTCGTCGGACATGCCTGACCTGTCGGACGTGTCGGACGGAGCTGATGGTGACGCTTCGGACGCGGGCGGTGAAGACGCCGGCGTCGCCGACGGCGGCGGGCTCGTCCTCGACTGGGCGGGCGTGTATCACGGCGCGTCCGGCACGTGTTCTTCGGCGGACTACGTTTTGCGTTCGACGACGGGTTGGATGGTCCTGCCGGCGGGCGAATCGCCGTCGCACACGATTCGCCCGGCCGAGTAGTTGCGTCTTGGAGCGTCCTGGAGTGTCTTGGAGTGCGGCGGCTTGACGCCGCCTTGAATTCGCGCCGGCTTGACGGCGCGCGGAACGACGGAACGGAAAACGGAGGCTCGCGACATGAAAAACGTCTTCGCGCTTGTTGGGTTGTTCCTGGCCCTCGCGATGTTCCCTTCCCCCGCCCCCGCCGCCGTTCCCCAGACCCTCGTCCACACGGGGCACCTGTCGGACGCGCAGGGAAAACCGGTCGACGCGACGCTGGCGTTCGGCTTCACGCTCTTCACGTCCGAGTCGGGCGACGAGTCCGTGTGGACCGAGGAGCACGCGGACGTCGTCGTGAAGAACGGCGCGTACACAGTCACACTCGGCCAATTCAACGCCGTGACCCCCGAGCTGTTCTTCAAATACGGCAACCTCTGGCTCGAGATCTCGGTCGGCGCCCAGAAACTTCTGCCCCGCCAGAAGGTCAGCTCGGTCCCGTTCGCCCTTGTCTCGCACGACGCCATCGGCGCCATCCACCCCGCGTCCGTCACCGTCAACGGGAAAACCGTGATCGACACCGAGGGAAAGTGGACCGGCGACCCCGCGGGGATGGCCGGCGTCCAGCAGATTGACACGACCGCGCCGCTTTACGGGGGGCCAATCACCAATACGGGCGCCATCGGCATCACAAAGGCGGCGGCCGACGCCGACGGCTACCTTTCGAAAGAGGACTGGACGGCATTCGGCGCCAAGCAGACGCGCATCACCGGGCTGTGCCCGAACGGCCAGTGCGCGGTCGCGGTCAACTCGGACGGCACGCTCGTTTGCGAACCATGCGCCGGCGGCGTGTCAAAGGTCGACACGGGAAGCGGCCTCACGGGCGGGCCGATCACGGGCGAAGGCACAATCAGTCTCGACAAGACGCTCACCGACATCTGGTACGTAAACACCGAAGGCGACGTGATGTCCGGCGGCCTCAAGATCACGCCCGCCGGCGGGTTCTCGGTCGGCACCGACCAGCTCGTCTGTCTCGACACCGGCAACGTCGGCATAGGAACCGCGACGCCCGCCGCCAAGCTCCACGTCGCCGGCGACGCGACAATCGGCGGAGATCTCACCATCACGGGCGGAGGACTGAAGGGGTTTGTTCAATACGCCGAGGATGACACCGAGACGCAAAGCCAGACCACCACCTGGGTTACCAAGATCTCCCTCACGCTCGAACAGGGCACGTACCTGGTCAACGCGTTGGGCGATTTCAGGCACAGCTCAGACCCCGCCGGAGGCACCGAGGTGCGCATCTACAACACGACCGACACCGCCGTGATGTACGGACCCGTCTCGCTAAACGTAGCCGACACGACGACCTACCAGTCGCTCAACTGGCTCAAACAGCTCACGCTCACAAAACAGACCACGGTCGCCCTCCAGTTCCGCTCAACCACCGGCGCCCTCTACCGCGCCTACATGAAAATGGCCCGCCTCAAGGCCGAAAGAGTGGACTGACTACACCGCCCTCTCGAACAGCCCCGCGGCGCCCATGCCGCCGCCAATGCACATCGAGACGACGCCCCATCTCGCGTTTCGGGCTTCCATCTCGTAGAGCAGCTTCGTCGTGATGTACGCGCCGGTGCACCCCAGCGGGTGACCGAGTGCGATGGCGCCGCCGTTGACGTTGACGCGGTCGGCCGGAAGTCCAAGCTCCCGGATGCAGTACACCGCCTGGCTCGCAAACGCCTCGTTGAGCTCATAGAGGTCTATGTCGCCGGCCTTCATCCCCGTCTTTTCGAAGAGCTTCCTGATGGCGAACACCGGCCCGATGCCCATGATGCCCGGCGGGACCCCGACGGCGGCGAAGTGCCTGAAAACCGCCATCGGCTTGAGCCCCTTCTTCTTCGCCGTCTCGGCGCTCATGACCATGGTCATCGAGGCGCCGTCGTTTAGCGGACTCGAGTTCCCGGGCGTCACGCTCCCGTCGGTCGAGAATGAAGGCCGAAGGGTCGCAAGTTTTTCGAGGCTCGTGTCGGCCCGCGGGCACTCGTCGGTGTCGAACACAACGTCTTTTTCGACCATGTCCCCGTCCGCCCCCGGGACTTCGACCTTGACCTCAAGCGGCAGGATCTGCGACTTGAACTTCCCTTCCTTGATGGCCCCGACGGCCTTCATGTGCGACTCGTAGGCGAACTTGTCCTGATCCTCCCGGACGATGTTGAACTGCTGGGCCACGTTCTCGGCGGTCATCCCCATCGGCATGTAGACGTCGGGGCAGGAGTCGATCAGTCTCGGATTGATGGACGTATTGAAACCGCCCATGGGGACCATCGACATCGATTCGACGCCGCCCGCGAGCGCGACGTCAATGAACCCGCACATCACGCTCTCGGCGGCCATCGCAATGGCGTTGAGGCCCGAGCTGCAGAAGCGGTTCACCGTCGCCGCTGCAACCGAATGTGGAAGCCCGGCGTTGACGCCGATGATGCGCGCCACGTTCATCCCCTGCGCGGCCTCCGGCATGGCGTTGCCGACGATGAGGTCTTCGACCTCCTCGGGTTTGACCTGCGGCGTCCTTCGCAGGGCCTCCTTGACGGTCTCGGCCGCCATGTCGTCGGGCCTCGTGTCCTTGAGCGTCCCTTTGGTCGCGCGCCCGATCGCCGTTCGCACCGCGCTCACGATGACCGCTTCCTTCATACCGGCACCTCCTGTTGGCCGTCTTGTACCCGAGGCGAATACGGTTGGCAAGCGGACGCATCCGCAGTACAGTCTGTTTTGCCCGGCCGAATGCGGAATCGGGTGCCACGGACAAGTCCCGTTCGACGGGCCTTGTCCGTGTGTCCGGGCGCGAATCGACACGGACAACCTGCGGTTGTCCGTGGCACCCCGACTGTGGCACCGTTGGCTTCGACGAAGGGTCCAACAATGTATGTCCCGCACTGCCGACTGGCGCCCACCGTACTTGGCCTCGCGTTTCTCGCGGCCTGCGCAGACCGAACCGTTTTCATCGGCTCGGATGCCGTTGCCCCCGACGCCGGTCCCGCCGACGCGGGAACACCCGACGCCGCGGTGACGCCGCGGCAGATCCCCGACCTTTCGCGCTGGGTTCGCCCGACTATCGGCACGCAGGGATCGGGCAACACGTTCCCCGGCCCGTGCCTCCCGCACGGGATGGTGAAACCCGGCCCCGACACGCACGTCGAGACCGGCAACCTCGTCGGGTATGAGTACGACGACACGCGCATCGAGGGCTTCTCGCACACGCAGCTCGATGGTCCGGGCGGGTCGTCGTACGGCTACAGCCACGTCCTCTTGCTGCCGGCGACCGGGGAGATCCTGACCGAAGAGACGGACTACGCCTCGGCCTTTTCGCATGACACGGAGATCGCCGCCCTCGGGTACTACGCGGTCACGCTCGGCGACTACGGGATCAGGGCCGAACTTGCCGCCTCGCACCACGGCGGGTTCCACCGCTACACGTTCCCCGCGTCCGGGAGTGCGCACGTCCTCATCGACCTCGGCCACTCCCGCGGCGCCTCCCGCGACGGCCACGTCGAGATTTCGGGATCGACGGTCAAGGGCTTCGGCGTCTACTCGGTCCAGCCGCTCCTCACAAGTCTCCTGGAAGGCTGGGCGCCCGGAACGACCGGCGTCGCAACCGTGTACTTTGCGGCCCGTTTCTCCAAGTCCCCAAAGTCGTTCGGGACGTGGCGGGCCGATGAACAGGCGCCCGGTGCCGCCTCGGCCGACGGAAAGCTGATCGGGGCATGGCTTGCGTTCGACACGGCCGAGGACGAGGTCATCGAGGCGCGCGTCGGAATCTCATTCATCTCGGTCGAGGAGGCCGAAAGACACATCGCCGGCGAACTTGAGGGCCGCTCTTTCGAGGACGTCCGCGCCGCCGCCGTGGACGCATGGAACAGACTGCTCTCGCGCGTCGAAGTCGAGGGCGGCACGGACGACGACCGGACCCGTTTCTACACCGCGCTCTACCACGCCCTGCTCCAGCCCGCCGATTACACCGAACACGGCAGGTTCTGGATTGGCGCCGACGGCAAAGGCGCAGTTCGCGACGCCGGGGCGCACCGCTACTTCACCGACAACTGGTGCCTGTGGGACACCGCCAAGACGACGCACCCCCTCGTCACGATCGTCGAGCCCGAGGTCGTGGGCGACATGGTCCAGTCCATGGTCTGGAACTACGAGGAACAGGGTTGGATGTCGAAGTGCACGTGGAACGCCACGGGCGACTCGCGCATCATGACCGCGAACCACGCCTTCTGCGTCGTGGCCGACGCCTGGGTCAAGGGTCTCCGCGATTTCGACCCCGCCACGGCGTACGAGGCCATGCGCAAAGGCTCGCTCGAGGACAGCCCCAATCCCATGGAAGACGGACTCTGCGGCTATCTCGGCCAGGGAACGCCGCCGAGTTACATCGAGCTCGGATATGTGCCGAAGGAGTGCGATTCGATGCAGGCCGCTTCAATGACGCTCGAGTATTCCTACAACGACTGGTGCGTTTCGACCGTCGCCGCCGGGCTTGGCAGGACCGAAGACGCCGCGACGTTCGGCGCCCGCGCCTCGAACTGGAAAAACGTCTGGAACCCGGCGCAGGGCTTCACTCAGATGAAGAAAGAGGATGGGTCGTGGGACGAGCCGTTCGATCCCGCAAAGATGGACTACGGCTTCACCGAGGCGAACGCGTGGATATACACTTGGCACGTCCAGCACGACGTGTGCGGGCTCGTGACGGCGATGGGAGGACACGATGCGTTCACCGCAAAGCTAAACGCGTTCTTTGACGAGGGGCACTTCGACATGACAAACGAGCCCGACTTCCATGCGCCGTGGCTCTACGACCGTGTGGGGCTCCCGCCAAAGACGAGCGAGCGCGTCCATGCCCTGATGCGAACTCATTTCACGACCGCCCCCGGCGGCCTCCCCGGAAACGACGACGCCGGCGCCACGAGCGCGTGGTTCGTGTTTGCCGCGATGGGCCTTTACCCAATCGCACCCGGCGACGGTCTCTATGACTTGAACGTCCCCCTCTTCGACCGAGTGGCAATCCACCTGGAGCCCGAAATCGCGGGCGGGCGCGACTTCGTCCTTGAAGCCCAGGGCGCGTCCGAGGAGAAGATCCACATCGCCTCAGCCGCGCTCAACGGCAAACCGCTGGACCGCCCGCAGATCACGCACGCCGACATCACAGCCGGCGGCAGACTCGTGCTTGAACTTTCGTCCGAGCCGACGAACTGGGGCACGGATTGGAAGTGCGGGGAGTGAGTCGGCTCAAGTCGCAACAAAAAATCTTTCAAAGCTCGCAAAGATCGCCAAGCGAACACGACAAAAACCGGCTGGCATGTGAACCTCCCTGTTCCGTTTCGATCGAACATCGCGCGCCAGCAAGCTGGCCGCGGAGAAAGCGCAGGCAAGCTTGCGCACTCCAAAATCAGCCGGGCCTGCGGGGGACAAACACCCTGATCCCGAGTGCGGGCCATTTTTCGTACTTTTCGAGCGTCGAAAGAAACGACGAGAGCGTCATGTCGGTGACCTTGCCGCCGAAGTGCCTGCTTGCGTGGCGGATGTACCGGCGCTCCTTTTTTCCTTCCTTCTTGACAACCACGATCCCCTGGTGCGTCGTCATGTACGCCTTGCGGGGGTTTTCGACGCGGACGATGTGAACGATCGCCCCGTGAGGGATCTGGTCGGCAAACGCGGACATTTTCGCGTACGGGATGTAAACGATCCCGACGTCGCCGGAAGGGAACGCGTTGACCGGCAGCTCGAACCCGTCGACCTTCCTGGACTGTCGTCCCGGGTCGAGCGCGCGCCGATGGACCCTCGCCTCCTTTCCGCCTATCTCGAACGTGATATCCCAGACGTACCCCTTTTTTGCGTTGTTCGTAACCCACTGCGCCTCGGGGAAGTGGTTGCGCGTCTCAAAAGACGGCTCGCCGTTTGAGTACCGTATGTCGTTGAGCGCCTTTTTGAAGACCTCAAACGACGGCGAAACCGCGAGCGCAAGCGCCTCCTCGACGAAGGTCTGACAGTCCACGGTCTCGAAAGAGTACAGGGGGTCTTCGTCCGGCTCGTTGCCTTCGCCTTCGCCGAGCGGCGACACCCCGAACGGCGTCCCGACAAACAGCGCCGACGCCTCGGCCAGACGCGCCGGCGTGTCTTTTGTTTTGTCTTCATGGAGCTTCTTGAGATAGCCGTCGATCGCGGCCTCATCCATGTCCGAAATCGGCGCCCCTGCGATCGCCTCGGGGGCGAAGGCGGCAAGGCAGCACGCGAAAGCCGCGACTGCGATTCCTACTTCACGCGTTCCGGAACCGTCCATTTTCTTTTCTCGGGCGCACCCTTGTCCGCGGGCGGCGGGACAAGCTCGTAGGCCAGGCGGCCGAATTCGTAGACCTTTCGGATCGCCTCGATGATGCCTTTGGAATGCACCGACACGGCGCGGGCCTTTTCGTCGGAGTAGAGATAACGGAGGATGAACCCCTGTATGTTCCCGTCAAAGATGATCCCGACGATCTCTTTGTTGCGGTTGATGACCGGGCTTCCGGAGTTTCCTCCAACGATGTCGGCGGTCGAAACGAAGTTTAGGGGCACCGAGAGGTCGACCGCGGCCTTTTTGTCGTGCCAGCGCTTCGGAAGGTCAAACGGCGGCTTCCCCGCAAAATCGGCGTTCCGGGCGAAAAGACCGTAAAAAGACGTCGTGGGCGCGACGATCGTCCCCTCGGCCTCGTAGCCCTTGACCGTCCCGAACGTGATCCGCGGGGTAAACGTCGCGTCGGGCGGCACGCCTTTTCCGAACACCACAAACCGCGCGTCCTGCAGGCGCTTTCCCTGCGACCGCTCGACGCTCTGGACCCTGTCCTCGTAGGTCTTCCGAAGTTCCCGAAGTATCGGTTCGATCTTGAGGGCCAGATCGAGCATCGGGTCGGAGAGCTTCGAGAGGTACTCCAAACGCTCCTTCGCCGGCAGCTTCCCGGCGTTTGTCACGATCTCCTTTCGAAAGGCCGCGTCGTAGAGTTTCGTTCCCTCAACGCACTTCTTTATGACCTCATCCTCGGGCCGCCCGGCGAGCGCAGCGGCCACAAACGGGTCGTTGCTCCCGAGTTTTTCGGAGGCGTCCGAAAACGAGGCCAAAAGCACTGTCTTTTCGACACCCTGGTAGATGGGCGCGTTCGAATAGAGCTGGAGTTCGAGCGAGGCAAGCGCCGAGTCCCGGTATTCTTCGAACCGTTCCTCGTTGGGCCTTTGCTTCTCCTCGAGCATCTGTACGATCGTGAACGCCCGCCACAGGAGGTCCGAGCGCATCACCGGCGTGAACGAGTGGTAGCGCCTCAGGAAGAACGAAGCCTGGATCTTCTGGGCGGCCGCGGTCCTGGCAATCGCGTCCCTGACCGCCGCCCCAACCTTCGGGTCCTTCGCCGCGGCCGCCTTGACGAACGCGGCCTCGTCCTTTTTCTTGCGCGCGAGAAGCGAGCCGTCCTTGAACTCGATCACGGTCCATCGCCACGCCTTGAGCGAGTTCTCATACCCGAAGATGTGCTCCTTCACCTGCCGGAGGTTCTCCTCTCCCCCGTGGCCGTACGCCTTGAGCGCCTTGACCATTTTCTCGAGCGCATCGAGCCGCACCGGGATGAACTGTGACCGCTCGAAGTCGAGCTGGGCGTGGGTCATGAGGCGCCCGGTGCTCCCCGGGTTCCCGATCACGAAAACGAGGTCTCCGTCAGCCGCCCCCTCGGCGCTCCACGCAAAGTGGTGCGGCGGGTGATACGGTTTGCCCTCCTCGTACACGCGGAAAAAGCTCACGTCGAGGTCGTAGCGCGGGTAGGTGAAGTTGTCCGGGTCGCCGCCGAAGAACGCCATCTGCTGCTCGGGGGCGAAGACCAGCCGGACGTCGGTGTGCTTGCGGTACCTGTGGAGGACGTACTGCCCCCCGCCGTAGAGCGCCACGACGTTGCACCGATGGCCGGTCTTTTCGTTGCACTCCTTCTCGACGGTGGCCGAGGCCTTCTTGCGCGCCTTTTCGGCATCGGTGTCGTTTTTGGCCCCCTTGGCGGCCGAGGTCACCTTTTCGGTCACATCCTCGAGCGCCACGAGGACGTTGAGCTCCAGGTCCGGGCACTTCGCCTCGTCCTCGGGTTTCGCGGCGACGTAGCCGTCTTTCACGTAGTCCTTCTGCGGCGTCGAGAGCTTCTGTATGCAGTCGAACCCCACATGATGGTTGGTCATCACGAGGCCGGTCCGCGAAACGAACGACCCGCTCCCGCCGTTGTTGAACCTCAAGGCGGCCTGCATCACGTGGTCGAACCACTTGTCGTCGGTTTTGAACTTGTGGGCCTTTTCGAGCGCCTCGCGCGGCGGGTTGTCAAACGTGTACATCCCCTCGTCGGCAAGGGCGGGGGGACAGAACAGGACCAACGAAGTCAACGCGACCGCACGCATCATGGGTTTGCCTCGACGTTGAAAAGGAGAACCGAGCGCCTTGCGATGGGTGCCACGGACAAGCGCAACTTGTCCGTGTGAGCCGGGTTTTCGGAGGCACGGACAAACCGGGTTTGTCCGTGGCACCCTCCGGACCCACCGCCCACCGCCCAACAACCGACCCACTCCTTCGGTCACCCTCTCCGCGTCAGAGAGGGCCGGGGTGAGGTTCACCGCCTTGCGCTCACTTCCCCTTCGGCGCGGTCGGCGCGGGGGGCCTCGGCTGCTGGGCCGGGACGGCCTTGGGCAGCGGCTGCTGGGGCGGAGGCGGGGCTTTGGGCCCGGCCACGAACTCGTCGTTTACCGACACCTTGGTCTGCTCGCGCAGGTTCTTTAAAAACCCGTTGTACGCCTCCTGGCGTTTCATGGCCTGGAGCCTCGCCTTGAGCGAGTCCTTGACCTGGTCGATTGTTTTTTCCTCGGGCGGGATCTTCTTGACGAACTTCATGACGTGGAAACCCTGCGAGGTCTTCACGGGACCGATGATCTGGCCGGGCTTTTTGGCGGCCGCCGCGTCGGCGAAAAGCTCCTGCCGCATGTCTTTTGTGAACTCCGGCAGATCGCCCGAGCGCTCCTTGGTGTACGGGTCTACCGATTTTTCGCGGGCGAGCGCCGCGAAGTCCGCGCCCTTGTTGAGCTGGGCGACGACGGCCTTCGCCTCGTCTTCCTTTGCGAGCACGATGTCAAGGACTTTGACCCTCTCGGGCTGTCTGAACTCGGCGGGGTGCCCGTCGAAGTACTTCTGGACGTCGGCGTCCGTCACCTGCGTCTCTCCCTTCAGGATGTCTTCCATGAGACCGTCTTTTAGGAGCTGGCGCCGATAGTTGTCGATCTTCTGGACGACGTCCGGCCGTTTGTCCACCCCGCGCCGCTTCGCCTCGTCCTCGATGAGAAAGCCCTCGACGAGGTTGTCCACAATGTACTTGCGCCCCTGCGGGGTCTGCGTCCACGCGCGGTGCTGCTGCGGAAGCTTGTCGACCTCGGTCTGGAACGCCGCGGTGTTGATCACATGGTCGCCCACGACGGCGACGTTGTCGCCGGTCGCCTCGGCCTTGACCGCCTTCGACTCGTCGGCCGTCTTTGCCTTCTCGGCCGGACACCCCAAAAGCGCCACAGCGAGAATCGTGAGGATGAGGATTGTTCTTCGCATGTCGTTTTCTCCCTCGGAAGTCGTTTTCAAGGCGCTGACTTACCACTACTCCCCGGTCCCTGCAAGTTCCTTTGCGCCGGAGAGGCCGCGCCACGTCATGAGCTTGGCCGCTCCGCCCTCGACCAGCACGAACGTGTTGCCCATGACCTGTTCGGCGGCGGCCTTGAGGTCTATGTTCTGGACCCACGTTCCGGAGTTGACGAACACGCCGCCGTGCGAAACGTGCTCGATGCGCGCGACGTGCGTGTGCCCGAACACCACCGTACGAACGCCCGCGAGCTTGAGCATCTTGGCCGCCACGCGCACCTCGTCGGCGTTCTCGTCGCCCGGCCGCGCGCGCGGCTCGTCAATCGAAAAGCGGATGGTGCGATCGGCGTCGTAGAAGAAATAAATGACCACCGCGATCACGACCGGGATCCAGAAGAACCTCACGACGCCAAAGAGAAAGAGCCCGGCGGCGAGAAAGATCAGCATCCGGTAGATGAAGATGGTGGTGTAGATGTAGAAGTTAAGCCTCAGCAGGTAGTATCTGACGGCCTTCGCCACGAGATACACCCCGACCGAGCCTGCGACGAACATGAGGAACCGAAGCCCCTCCTTGCCCACGTACGAGAGCGACGTGAGAAGCGACATCTTTTTCTCGACGTCAAAGACGAAGAGCCCGCGCACCAGGAGATAGACCAGCATGAAAAAGACCGTGAGCGTCGTGAGCCGCCCGAAGTGCGAGAGCATCGTCTCCTGGACCGAGACCTTCTCGGGGGCCGACTCGGTCCCCGTCCGCCGCGGCCGGTAGTGGCGGACGAAGAAGGTCGAGAGGTCCCTCTTGAGCACCGAGGCCGCGAGGTCGTAGAAGAAGTCGAACTTCAGAAACCAGAACGTCGGCCGCCGCGCGGCGACGACGGCTATCGTGTCTCCCATCGGGCGCACCTTGTCGACAAACGGGAACTCGCCCTCGACCCGGTTCCAAAAGGTCTTGACGAAGATCGATCCGAACGGCGTTTCGAGTATGCGCTTGTCGCGGTCGACGAACGGCTCGGAGAAACTGTGAAACGAATTCCAGCGGTCGAGCTGGTTTCCGTGCTCGATGTAGAGCCCCTGCCCTTCGTCCCAGATCCCGTAGGCCGGGAAATCGACGCGCGTGCCCGCCTCGTCCCCCAGTTCCTTGACGATGCGCTTCTTCACGCCCTCGAACGCCAGCTCTATGTCGTGGTTGCCCTTGAGGATGGAAAGCCGGTTGTCGGGGCCGGCCAGGACAAGCTCTTTTAACGCCGCGAAAAAGCGCGGATGCCGCTCGATGGTCTTTTCGAGCGCCACCACGGCCTGGCCTTCGCTGTAGGTGATCGGGTGGACGCTTTCGAGCTTGTGCTCAAGGCGGTGCTGGTCCTCGGTGAGCCGTCGGCCGTCGGCCTGCAAAAAGTCGAGGAAGTCGCCGTTCAGCACGAGCCTGACGGCCTTCCCCCGCGCGGAGTAGTACCGGAGGAAGTCGCCGAACTCCTCGTCGGCCTTGAAGTCGTCGAGCTCTTCCTCGGACGAGAGGTGCAGGTCCGAGACGATGAGGTAGGTGTACTCCACCCCGGCGGGCGCCGGAGGCCGGGTTTTCGCGGTGTCGGTCGCGGTTGATTCCATAGAGCGGGCGTAACATAACAGGCCGGATCGAAACGGTCAAAGGCAAAGGCGTCAAGACAAAGGCGTCAACGCGATTTACAACGGATGCACAGACTGGTAATCTGCGCATGGCGATCAGCGCACAGACAAGGAGGGGTCCCAGTGGAGTGGTACTACGCCGAAGCCGACAGGAAGATGGGCCCCGTTGGTGAGGATGAGTTGAAAAGGCTTTTGGCCGAGGGGATGGTCGGCGGCGGCACCATGGTATGGCGCCAGGGGATGAGCGCCTGGGCGGAGTTGGGAACCGTCCTGCCGGACCTCGCATCGTCCGCCCCTGCGGCGCCCGGGGCCGCCACGGCCGGCATCACGTGCAGTCAGTGCGGCCGCCGGTTCCCGCCGGGCGAGGTGATAAAGCTCAGCGGCACCTGGGTGTGCGCCGCCTGCAAGCCCATCTTCGTTCAGAGGCTCAAGGAGGGCGCCGCGCTGCCCGGTATCGCCCAGTACGCGGGCTTCTGGATCCGTTTCGCGGCGAAGATCATCGACGGGATGATCCTTGCCGTCCCGAACTTCGTCGTGATGGCGCTGACGGCGATTCTGACCGGCACGGTCATGAAAGCGGCCGGCATGGCGGACGCCGTCACCGCGGTGGTCGCGGTCCTGGTGAACTGGACGTTCCAACTCGGCCTTCCCGTCGTCTACAACACGTTCTTCGTCGGGAGGTTCGCCGCCACGCCGGGCAAGATGGCGTGCGGCCTGCAAGTGATACTGCCCGGCGGGGGAAAGGTGAGCTACGCCCGGGCCTTCGGACGGTGTTTCGCCGAGTGGGTCAGCGGTTTCACCCTGGGCATCGGCTACATCATCGCCGGGTTCGACCGTGAGAAGCGGGCCCTTCACGACCATATCTGCGGCACCCGGGTCGCAAAAAAACAACGCGCCGCGGGTTGAGCCCAGTGCCGATCTCCTGTACCAGATGCGGCTCGCCGCTCCCCGCCGGGATCTTCAACACCGAAAATGCCGAGGACTGCCCTTCGTGCGGCGCCCGGACCCGGATCGACGTGTTCCCCGCCCTGTTTCGGGGGATCGGACCGGCGCCGGCGGCCCAAGGGGTTTCGGGCGAAATGGAGGCGAGCTGTTTTTTCCACGAGGGCAAGAAGGCGGTGGTCCCGTGCGAGGGCTGCGGGAGGTTCCTCTGCTCGCTTTGCGACATCGACTTCGACGGCCGGCACCTGTGCCCGCACTGCGTTGAGGTCGGGAAGACCAAGGGCACGCTTGCGAACATCGAGACGCAGCGGGTCCTCTACGACAACGTCGCGTTGTTCATTGCGGTGGTCCCGCTGCTCGCGTGCTACTTCTTCACGTTCGTGACCGCTCCGATCGCGCTGTATGTCGCAATACGTTACTGGAACGCGCCGTCGAGCATCATCGCGCGCACGAAGGCGCGCGCCGTGGCCGCGATCGCGCTGGCGTGCCTGCAGATCGTCGTCTGGGGAATGATCCTCGTGAGAGCCGTCGCGTGAGGATGACCGTGCAATCCGGTGTCACATACAAGAGGCTCCCCGGCAGTGGGCACCATTGGGGCGGTTTCGCCAGGCTCTACGCGGGCACGGACCACCTCCTCTCGATAACCGGCCCGGTGTTCCGCGAGAAGTACAAGAGATTCTACTACCGCGACATCCAGGCCTTGCTCATCCGCAAGACGTGGGTAGGCAGAGCCGGAAACATTGGAAGCGCGGCCCTTGCGGCATTGTTCGCCCTCGCGGGAATTGCCGGCGGCGGAAACGCGCAAATCTGGTACGCGTTTGCAGGTTCGTTCTGCGTCCTGCTCATCGCAAATTCCCTGCTGGGCCCCACATGCGTGTGCCACATCAAGACCGCCGTACAGTCCGATGTCCTTCATTCGCTCAAGCGCTACAGGACTGCGTCGAAGTTCCTGGCCCGGCTCAAGTCCCTTGTCACCGAGGTCCAGGGTACCGTGTCCCGGGAGCAGCTTCAGGCGGGCATCCCGGATGAGCCGGCCCCCGCGCCGCTCCCCGCCGGGGACCCGGCAAGGCGCGCCTACGGCGGAGGTGTCCACCGGGCGTTGTTCTTTGCGCTCTTTGTGGACGGGAGCCTGACGGCCGCATCGCTTGTGATAAGAAACGTCGCGTTCCACGTGTTGGCCACGATGGTGACGCTTGGGATGATTGCCCTGGCGGCCACGGCGCTCACGGCACAGCAAAACAGCGGCGTGGGGAGGGGCCTGCGGCAGGTCACATGGGCCGTTCTGGGGTGTCTCGTCGCGCAGGCGGTGTGGTCCACCTTCGAACAGGTGTTTTTCGCCATGACCCCGGGGAGCAGCCCGTTCAACCAGTGGGATCTCTTCCTGAAAACGGCCGAGCAGTCGCCGCTGGACTCGCCGGCCAGGACGACGGTGTACTCCCTCGCCGCGGTCCTGGAGATTGGCCTCAGCATCGCCGGCGACGTCCTTGTCAGTCGTTTCCGCCGGGGCCGCGCGACGTCTGTTCCGGCGCCGTAGACCAAGGGGACGCATGGCAGAGATATCGAGTCTGCGCTGCAACAATCACCCGGATCGCGAGGCGGTCGCCCGGTGCCCCGACTGCCGCCAGTCGTACTGCCGCGAATGCGTCACCGAGCACGAGGACCGGGTGCTCTGCGCCGCCTGCCTGGGAAGGCTCACGGGCGTGCACCGGGTGGGGACGCGACGCCCAGGCTGGATTGTCTTTACGATCCGGTGCGCCGCCGGGTTCCTGCTGGCGTGGTCGTGTTTCTACCTTTTCGGCCGTATCCTGCTTCTCGTGCCGAACTCATTTCATGAGGGACACATTTGGCAGTAGAGACGGAAAAAGGCGGGACGACCCCCGGCGCGCCGCGGGGAAAGGGGCCGCTGGAAATCCTCGAGGAGGCCGCAGCCCTCCTGCGGACGACGCCGGCCCGCGACCTGGTCACCTGCTACCTCGGGAGCGTACCGTTCGTCCTGGGGCTCCTCTTTTTCTGGGGATACATGAGCAGCAGCCCGTTTGCATACACGCATTGCGCGGCCGCCTCCCTGTGCCTCACGCTCCTGTTCTTCTGGATGAAAGGCTGGCAGGCGGTATTCATGCGCCGCCTGACGGGCCGGCTGCTGGGAAAACGGCACGCCCGCACCGACCCGGCACGCCTCATGGCGGTCCAGATCCCGGTCCAGTCCGCGTCGTTTCTCGTGATCCCGATCGCCGCGCTGGCGGTCGTGCCGCTTGGATGGACCTTCGCGTTCTTCCAGAACGTGTCCGCCCTGGACGAGGGCGAGAACGACGGCCTCCGGGAGTCCTTGAAGACCGCCGGCCGGCTGGCCGCCATGTGGCCCGCCCAGAACCACCTGGCGCTGGCGGCCCTCGCCCTGTTTTCCCTGTTTGTCTTCCTGAATCTCGGCGTCGCGACTTACCTTTTGCCGTGGATGTTGAAGGCCCTGCTCGGCATCGAAACCGTCTTCGCCAGGAGCGGGCAGCACTACCTCAACACCACCTTCGTCGCCGCGATCGCCGGCATGACGTATCTTTGCGTCGACCCTTTCGTGAGGGCCGTCTACGTCCTCCGGTGCTTCTACGGGAAGTCCGTCCGTACCGGGGAAGACCTGCGCGAGGGTTTCCGGGGGACGGCGCCGGCGGGAGGAAGAATCGCGGCGGCCGTCCTGGTGACGCTTTTCATCGTCGGGGCATCCGCCGGGGCTGGCGCCGGGGCGGCGCCGCGCGTTCCGCCGGCCGAGCTGGACGGGGCTTTGAGCGAGGTGATCGAACAGCCCGAGTACACGTGGCGCCTGCCGCGGGAGAGGCCCCCGGACGACGGGAGCGACAAAGGCATATTCCGGCGGTTTTTCGACCAGGCGGCCGCTTTGATGCGTTCCGCGTGGTCGGCGGTGGTCCGCGGGATCGAGAGGGTCCTGGACTGGGTATTCCGCCAGCTCTTCCGCTGGGCATTGGAACGGCAGGGAGGAACGGACGTTTCCGGGTGGCCGTCGTACGTCAAATGGCTTCTGGGAGCGCTCCTCGGGGCGGTGTGCCTTTGCCTGGCCGTCTTCATCGCCAGGATGTGGCGGGCGCGGCGGCGGAAGGCCTCCGAAACCGCGCCCGAGGTTGCCGCCCCGACGCCCGATCTGTTGAGCGAAGACACGCGCCCCGAAACCCTTCCCCGCGACCGTTGGCTGGAGTTGGCGGACGACCTGCTGCGGCGCAAAGAGTACCGGCTTGCGCTCAGGGCGGTGTACCTCGCGACCCTGGCCCATCTCGGCCAGCGCGAAATCATCTTCCTTGCACGGTTCAAGACCAACAGGGAATACGAACGGGAACTTCGAAGGCACGCGAGCTCCCGGCCCAATCTGGTGGCCGCGTTTGCCGAGAACGTCTCGGCCTTCGACAGGTCGTGGTACGGGATGCACGAAGTCAGCCCCGTAGTGTTCGAGCGTTTCAGGGAGAACTCCCGGCAGGTGATCGACGGTGCGTAGGCGCGGCGCGATTGCAGTCCTTTGGGTGGTCCTCCCGGCGGGCTTCGTCCTGGGCCTCGCCCAACTGTTCATGCTGCGCTTCGACGCCGGCGACGTCTACCCCGCGTACTCGTCGCTCCGGCCGGACCCGCTGGGCGCCAAGGCGGTCTGCGAGGCGCTGGGGCGCGTGCGCGGGATGTCGATCGAGAGGAACTACGCCCCGCTCAGGGCGCTGTCCGGAGGTCCGGGAGCGGCCCTGTTCGTGCTTGGCGCCGGCGCCCGTGACCTCCGCACAGCAACCATCGACGATGTGCAGTCGGTCGAAGCGTTCGCCTCCGGCGGAGGGCGGGTCGTGATTTCGCTTAACGATACGGGCGGCGCCCATCGAGCGCCGGCGGACGGGGGCGAGGGGGATCCGTTCAAGGCCTTCCAGGGGTTGGCCGACCTCGGAAGGCGCTGGGGGTTCGCCATCGCGTGGACCGCCCCGACCGCAGATCAGGCCACCGAAACGGCGGAGCTCAAGGCGGACGGCATCGACCTGCCCCACTACGTGACATGGAAAAAGGGCCTTTTCTTCGATTCGCTCTTCCCCGATTGGACGACAGTCTATGCGCGCGAAGGCAGCCCCGTGGTCGTGGAGCGCCCCTACGGCGAAGGCAGCATCGTCCTCCTGGCATCCTCGCACCTTCTGAGCAACGAGGCGATGCGGCGCGAGCGCCACGCGGCGATCATCTCCTGGCTCGTCGGACCGGCGAGCCGCGTCGTTTTCGACGAATCTCACATGGGCATCCGGGAGGAGTCGGGCCTGGCCGACCTCGTGAAGAGGTACCGCCTCCAGTGGCTGCTCGGGGTGTGTCTTGCGCTGATGGCACTCTACGTGTGGCAAAACCTGAGCCCTTTCACCCCCCCCGATGACTCCGGCACGGAACGGGACGAGCGGGCGGAGGGCATGGGGTCGGCGACTGGGTTCGTCAACCTCCTCCGGAGGAGCATCCCCGCCGGGAAGATCCTCGCCGCGTGCCTGGATGAGTGGGAAAGGACTTACCCCCGCGAGTCCGGAACGCCAAAGGCCGGGCGGATGCGGGCGGCACTCGGCGATGGGGCCGCGGGCGCGCGGGCCGACCCGGTGGCGGGATACAATGCAATGAGCCGGATAGCCAACGAAAGGAAGGGTGGATATGGGAGCAGACACCGGACGGCTAAGAGAGATCCTGACCCGCGCCCGTGAGGAGGCGGGCAAGGTCATCATAGGCCAGAACGACGTCCTGGAGAAGGCGCTCGTCGCGATATTCGCCGACCAGCACGCGCTCATCGAGGGGGTACCGGGGATCGCGAAAACGCTCCTCGTCCGGACGCTCTCGCACGTTTTGGGCTGCGAGTTCGCCAGGATCCAGTTCACGCCGGACCTCATGCCGGCGGACATCATCGGCACCAACATTTTCAACATGCAGCGGAACGAGTTTGCGCTCATGAAAGGGCCGGTCTTCACCACGTTCCTTCTCGCGGACGAGATAAACAGGGCGCCGCCCAAGACGCAGTCCGCCCTTCTCCAGGCCATGCAGGAGCGGGCCGTCACCATCGACCGCGAGACCTACCAACTCTCGCCCAACTTCACGGTCTTCGCCACGCAAAACCCCATCGAATTCGAGGGGACCTACCCGCTTCCCGAGGCACAAAAGGACCGTTTCATGCTCAAGATCACGATGGACCACCCCACGAGGGACGAGGAGCTTGTTCTTGCAGGGCGGATGCTGGGCCGGGACTCGCCCGAGGCGGTCCTCAACCGGGGCGCGGTCCGGGCGGTCATCCACCCCGAGGACCTGGCCGAGCTGCGTTCGGCGCTCTCGGGGATACTCCTTCGGGATGAACTGCTGGGCTACATCGTGGACCTGGTCCGGGCCACGCGGACCCACGAGGCGGTGTTGGTGGGCGGCGGGCCGCGCGCCACCCAGGCGCTGCTCTTGTCCAGCCGGGTCCAGGCCGCGCTCGCGGGCCGCGACTTCGTGACGCCGGACGACGTGAAGACCATGCTGTTCCCGGTCCTCGACCACCGGTTGATCCTGCGCCCGGAACACGAGTTGGAGGGCCTGACCGCCCGGGAGGTGATCCACGGTATCCTCGAAGAGGTGAGCGTGCCTCGATGATCGTGCCGCGCACGAAGTTGCTGGCCTGGACGGGCGTCGTGGCCATCCCCTTTTCGGCCGCGGCGGCCGTCGCGCCCTCCGTGGCGCCCGTCTCCCTGGCGGCCATCCTCGGGTTCCTCGTGCTCGCCCTGCTTGACGCGGCGCTCTCGTACGGCGGACTCGACGCCGTTTCGGTGGAATTGCCCCCGGTCGTCCGCCTCCTGAAGGGCCGCCGCGGGGCCTTGGGCCTCCGTTTCGGCAACGCCGACCCGAAGGCGGTGCGGCTCCGGCTGGGACTCGCGTTCCCGCGCGGGATCACGTCGGAGATCGAGGAGCTGACCGCGGAACTCCGCGGAGGGGCCGAAACGGTCCGGCTGGAATGGCCCTGCACGCCGCTTGCGCGGGGGGTATTCAACGTCGACGCCTGTCACCTCGAGCGCGCCTCGATCCTCGGGTTCTGGGGGCTGAGGGCCGTGCGGCGGGCCCAAACCGAGATTCGCGTCTATCCCGACATGCTGCCCGAGCAGAAGCGGCTCGGGGCGATCTTCCTCGATCGGGGGTCTTTGGGCGTCCACGCCAGGCGCCAGGCCGGCCGGGGACGCGAGTTCGAGAAACTCCGCGAGTACGTCGCCGGCGACTGCCTCAAGGAAATCCACTGGAAGGCGACCGCAAAACGGGGGCGGCCGTTCACCAAGGTCTTCCAGATCGAACGCACCCAGGAGGTGTACGTGATCGTCGACGCGTCGCGCTTGAGCGCCCGCCCTGCGTCCGGCGGCGATGACATCCTCGAGCGCTATGTCACAGCGGCTCTCATCCTGGGCCAGGTCGCCCATCGCCAGGGCGACCTCTTCGGCCTCCTGACCTTTTCGGACCGCATCCACGGTTTCATCCGGGCAAGGGGCGGGCACGGGCACTACAGGGTCTGCCGCGACGCCCTCTACACAGTCAGGCCGCGGGTGGTCACCCCCGACTTCGAGGAGCTTGCGGGCTTCATCCGGAGCCGCATACGGCGCCGGGCGCTGCTCGTCTTCCTGACGGGACTTGACGATCCCGTGCTGTCGGAGGGTTTCATCCGCGGGGCGGAGATCCTCCGCCAAAAACACCTGATGCTGGTGAACATGCTCAAACCCCCGCTCGCCTCACCCCTGTTCTCGGACGAAGACGTGGTCTCGCCTGACGACCTCTATGCGAAGCTGGCCGGCCACCTTAAGTGGTGCAACCTGCGCGAGCTCGAAAAGGTGCTCCGGCAGCGGGGGATCCGGTTCCACCTCCTGGACCATGAGCGCCTGTGCGCGCAGATCGTCTCGCAGTACATGGACATCAAGCGGAGGCTGCTCCTGTGATCATGGACCTTAAGCGGTTCGTCGCGGGGGAGCGCCCCTGCTGGGCGGAGTTCGAGGCCGTGCTCAAGAGGCTCGACGCCGACCCGGCCTTGCGGCTGACGCTTCCCGAGGTGAAGAGGTTCCACTACCTGTACGAGCGGACGGCCGCCGATCTTGCGAAGGTCGTCACTTTCGCCTCGGAGCCCGGGCTCAAGCGCTATCTCGAGACGATCGTGGCGAACGCATACGAGGAGGTGCACGAAACCAGGAGCAGGCATTCGCCCCTCGTCCCGTGGCGGTGGTTCGCCCGGGACTTCCCGCACGCCGTGCGCCGCAACGGGGTCGCGCTTGCCTTGTCCGCGGCGATCATGCTGCTGGGCTGCACCTTCGGCGCCGCGGCGATCGCCTTCGACCCGGCCGCCAGGGACATGCTGCTACCCGCCCCGCACCGCGCGGTCTCGCCCTCCGAACGCGTGGCCCGGGAGGAGGGCACGACGACGGACCGGTTGAGAAACCTCAAGGCCTCGTTCTCGGCGTTCCTCGTGCAGAACAACGTCAAGGTGTCGATCCTGGCCCTGGGTCTGGGGATGACCTTCGGCGTCGGAACGGCCGCCCTCCTCTTCTTCAACGGCGCGATGCTGGGGGCGGTGGCCATGGAGTACGTGCGGGCGGGCCAGGCCGCGTTTCTGGCCGGGTGGCTCCTCCCGCACGGAGTCGTCGAACTGCCGGCGATCGTGATCGCCGGACAGGCCGGCCTGATCCTCGGAGGGGCGCTGATAGGCCGGGGCCGGCGCGACCGGTTGGGGGAACGCCTGAGGGCCGTTGCGCGTGACATCGTCATCCTCGTCTTCGGCGTCGCCGTCCTGCTCTTGTGGGCGGCCGCGGTGGAGTCCTTCTTCTCGCAGTACCACGAACCCCTGGTCCCATACGGCGTCAAGATCGCGTTCGGGGCGGCGGAACTCGCGCTGCTGTTCCTCTTCCTGGCACGCTCCGGGGCCCGCACCGCCGCGGGGGAGGGCCGCGGATGACGGGAAGGCGGACGAACGTCGTGACCATCAAGACCCCCGAGGGAATCGTGTTCTCCCTCCCCCTGGCGGGCACGATCACGCGGTTCCTCGCCTGGCTCGTCGATTTCGCCTGCATCTCCGCCATCTCCGGCGCCGTCACGATCGTGCTCGCCGGGCTCGCGGTCTTAAGCGCCGATATCGCCGTCGCCGGGGCGATTCTGGGCCCGTTCGCCGTCTCGATCGGCTACGGGATCGCGATGGAGTGGTACTTCCGCGGCCAGACATTCGGGAAAAGGGTCCTTCGCTGCAGGGTCGTGGACGAACAGGGTTTGAGGCTCCGCTTCCCGCAGGTTGCAATTCGGAACCTGCTCCGGGCGGTTGACTCGATTCCGCTTTTCTACCTCGTGGGCGGGATCTCCACACTTGTCAGCCGCCGCTCGCAGAGGATCGGCGACATCGCCGCCGGCACCATCGTCGTACGGATCCCCCCGGCCGTACAGCCGGACCTCGACCAGATTTCGTTCGGCAAATACAACTCCTTCAGGGACCACCCGCACCTTGTGGCGCGGCTCCGCCAGCAGGTTTCGCCGCACGAGGCCTCGCTGGCCCTGGACGCGCTGCTGCGACGCGAAACCTTGGACCCGCTTGCGCGCGTGGACCTGTTCCGCGACATCGCCCGCTTTTTCCGCGCCGCGGCCCGCTTCCCCCCCGAGGCGACCGAAGGGCTCTCGGACGAGCAGTACATCAAGAACGTCGTCGAGGTGCTCTTCCGGACGGGCAGGTGAACGCGGGATCTTCGCGGCCCGTTCGCAGCCTGTCGCGGCACGGTGATCATTCGGTCTTGGGTGGGGGACGGGTTTCCCGGAGCGGCGTGTTTTCGGCAACCGCCGGGCGAAGTCAGATGATGACGCATCGGTTATGTGACTAGTCACATAACCGATGTTATGTGCGCAGTCACGTTATGTGACGAGTGCGGCTGATCCCCTTATCGTTCGAGCCTTTCCGAAGAAAACTCAGCACATAACGTCATCGCTCCGGGTGACCGCCTATAGTGCGATCTCGTCGCGGAATGACCCG
>JACRCP010000283.1 GCA_016218965.1 Deltaproteobacteria bacterium
GAAATGACCTCGTTTCCGCGCGGCGGGAACTTCAAAAACGTACCTGGCACCGATTTTCGCACCGATTTTCGTATGATGCGAACATACAGGGCAGTTCGGCAGAACGCGGCCTGCTGGCGCAGATAACATATTGATATTCCATATTGATATTGCAGCAGCCTGGGATTTAGGGCCTCGACCCGACCGTTCGCCCGAAAACGGATACATGTATGTGCATGATATACTTTTTGCCTTGACTCTGGGCGAAAACCGTGTTGCAGTTGGAGCGGCTGGCGAACTGGTATGGCCAAACTATACATGGAGGGCCACGGCCGTGGAAGCCCAGCGCCTGAAAGAAATGAGGGACAGAAGATTCGGCTTCGCACTCCTGCGGCTGGTCCGCCGTATGCCCCTCCGAACCCGTCTGGTTCTCGCGTTCGTCATCCTCATCCTGAGTTCCGCATCGGCGACGATCGCGATCGGCAATTCGGTGTTCGGCGGGAAGGTGGACGAGCTCGCCCGCGACGTGGTCACGCTCTACTCCAAGCTCGCATCGCAGGTGCTCGACGCTCGGTTGGAGAGGATGCGTCTTGTGGTCAAGGACGTCGCTTCACGCCGGGCCGACGGCGCCGACGCGCTGGCGCTCTGCCGAATGGCCATCACCGAGGTCCCCGCCGACTTCCTTGTGGTTCGCGGCGCCGACGGCGCAACGGTGCTGATGACGGTTGCCCGTGACGGCGCCGCCGACGCGCCCCGGTGCGCGACGATGGAGGCGGGCGGCACTGCGTCCGTTTCGCCACCTCGGGACCTGTTGCCGGCCCAAGGGGGCCAGTCCGAGAAGGACAACAGCGCCAAGGCGGGGATTGCCGTCCTTGATGCCGTCGCGGCCCGATCGCTTGGGCTTACGCAGCAAGACGGCGGATCGATGACAGCCGTCGCCGGCGCCCCCATCAACGGGTCCGGCTTTGCCCTGCTGGGATACGTGCTCAACGGCCGCGTCGACATCCTCTCGCAGGCGCAGCAGCTCGTCCCGACCCAGCGCAAGGAGCGGCTCATGGCGACGCTGTTTCTGGGCGATCGCAGGATTGCATCGACCAAACCCGAAGCAGTGGGCACGAGGGCCGATGCCGGCGTCGCCGAAACCGTTATCGGGAAGGGCATGCCTTTTGCCGGCGTCGCGCGCGTGATCGACGAAAATTTCTACGCGGCATACGTGCCGATCCGGGACCTCGGCGGGTCGATCGTCGGGATGATGGGAATAGGGACCAACGAGGACGCGTACGCCGAGGTGCGGCACAGGACCACGACCCTGTTCTCGAGCCTCATCGCGGGGGGGATGATCTTCGGCTTCATCATGACGTTTCTGTTTTCGATGTGGCTCGTGAGCCCCGTCGGGCAGCTGGCCGAGGGCATGAGCCGCGTGGCCGAGGGGGACCTCAACTACAAGGTGCGAATCGAGTCCGCGGACGAGCTCGGCAAGCTCGCGAGGGCGTTCAACCAGATGGTGAGGGCCGTCAAGGAACGCGACCACAGGCTCCGCGAGATGACCGAGAGCAGGCTCTCGGCGGTCGAAAAGCAGATCTCGGTCGGGCGGCTCGCCGCCGGGGTGGCGCACGAGATCAACAACCCACTGACCGCCATCCTTTCGCTATCGAGCCTGTGGCTCAAGAAAATGCCGGAGACCGACCCCCGCCGTGAGGATCTCGAGATCATTGTGACCGAGACGTCGCGCTGCCGGGAGATCGTGCGCAATCTCCTTGACTTCGCCCGCGAGCGCCCCACGGAAAAACAGGTTGTCGACATCAACAAGGTGGTCCGCGACACGCTGGTGCTCGCCAACAAGTACGACTCGATGGAGAACGTCGCGATAGAAACCGACCTCTCGCCCCTCCCCCTGCGGGTGAACGCGGATCCCAAGCTGCTTCAGCAGGTTCTCACGAACCTCCTTCTCAACGGGGCCGAGGCCGCCGGCCGGGGCGGGAGCGTCCGGATAGCCACCGACGAGGACTCGAGCGGCGGTTTCGTGCAGGTGCAGGTTGCCGACCGGGGCAAGGGAATCCCCAAAGAGCACATCAACCGCGTCTTTGAGCCGTTCTTCACGACCAAAGGGACCGGAAAAGGCACCGGGCTTGGCCTTTCGGTGTCGCTGGGAATCGTCCAGAGACATGACGGGACGATCGAGATCGAGAGCGAGGATGGCAGGGGCACGACCGTGACGGTCGTGCTGCCGCGTGTGACGGAGGTACAGTCATGATCGAGGCCGGACCGACTGGCGGCGGGCAATCCGCAAAGGGAAGGGTCCTCGTAGTAGACGACGAGAGGACCGTCTGCATAAGCTGCAAGCGAATCCTCGAAGACGAGGGCTACTCGGTGGAGTTCACGCTGTCCGGGGCCGAAGGCGCGCGGAAGGCGGCCGAAGGCCAATGGGACATTGTGCTGCTGGACCTGAAGATGCCCGACCTTCCCGGGATGGAGGCCCTCGAACGCATCCACACGGAGCGGCCGGAAACCGTCATCATCATCATTACCGGATATGCGACGATCCAGACGAGCATCGAGGCCATCAAGAAGGGCGCCTTCGACTACATCCCGAAGCCCTTCACGCCGGAGGAGCTCATGCTCTCGGTGACGAAGGCCCTCGAGGACCGGCGCCTGCGGTCCGAGAACGAATACCTCAAAGAGGAGCTCTACCGTGTACGTCGCGCGTCTCCCGTCATCGGGCGGTCGCGCGCGATGGAGGAGATCACAAACCAGGTGCTCAAGATCGCGCCCACCGACTTTACCGTAATGATCTGCGGCGAGTCGGGGACCGGCAAGGAGATCATCGCCCATGCGGTGCACGAGAACAGCCTCCGGCGCGAAAAACCCTTCGTCGCCGTGGACATTTCAGCGCTCACGCCCACACTCGTCGAATCCGAGCTTTTCGGGCACGTCAGAGGCGCGTTCACCGGCGCGGTGCGCAACCGCCCAGGCTACTTTTCAATCGCCCGCGGCGGCACCCTCTTCCTGGACGAAATCGCCAACATCGGCTACGACCTCCAGGGGAAGCTCCTGCGCGTTCTCGAGACCAGGCGGGTGCGGCCGGTCGGGAGCGACAACGAGTCCGAGTGCGACATCCGCCTGATCACCGCGACGAACCAGGACCTCTACCGGCTGGTCGAGGAGGGGAAGTTCCGCGAGGACCTGTACTACCGCCTGAGCGTCATCCCGATCACGGTGCCGCCGCTTCGGAACAGGGCCGAGGACATCCCCCTGCTCACGATGCACTTCCTTGAGCTGGCCTCGGGGGCCGCGGGGGGTCGCACCAAGGGCTTCACGACCGAGGCGATGGCCAAGCTCGTGTCCTACCAGTGGCCCGGAAACGTGCGCGAGCTCAAGAACATTGTCGAACGGCTCGTGGGCACCGTGGATTCCGACCTCATCGGGATCGAGCACCTGCCGCGCGAGATCTCGGGCGTGAACCCCCATCAGGTCGAGCTTGGGATCGGCCCGGTCCCGGACAACGTCGAGGAGCTCAAGGAGTCAAAACGGCAGCTCAAGGACAAGGTCTACGAGCAGATCGAGCGGGCGTTCGTCCTCTCCGCGCTTGACAAGTCGGGCTGGAACATCACGCAGGCCTCGCTTGCGGTGGGCATGCAGCGCCCGAACTTCCACGCGCTCATGCGGAAATACGGGATACGCAAGGGCGAATAACGCGCAAGGCGCAGGGCGAAAGGCATCCGGAGGAGGGCACGAGGAGATCATGGCGGTTCTTCGGATCGGGACGTGTTCGTGGAAGTACGAGTCGTGGGCGGGGCTTCTGTACTCGGCGCCGAAGGGCATCAACTACCTCGCGGAATATGCGCGGCAGTTTGACACCGTGGAAGTCGATCAGTGGTTCTGGTCGCTGTTTCCGGGCAACCGGGTCGTCCTGCCCGATCCGCGGGTCGTGGAGGAGTACGTCGCCTCGGTCGGTCCGGAGTTCAGGTTCACGGTCAAGGCCCCCAACAGCCTGACGCTCACGCACTGCTACAACAAGGACAAGGGCGCCCCTTTGACGCCGAACCCGCGCTTCCTCTCGCCGGCGCTCCTTGCCGATCTGCTCGGAAGGCTCTCGCCGATGCGCGCGCACCTGGGCGCGCTGATGCTCCAGTTCGAGTACCTGAACCGGCAGAAGATGCCGTCGAGGCGGGAGTTCGCAAAACGCCTCGACTCGTTTGCCGCCGCAATCCCGGGGGCGGTCCCCGTTTTCGTCGAAGTCCGGAACCGAAACTACTTCGACGGCGCCTTTCTTGACCTGCTCGGACGCCGGGGATTCGGGTTCGTCGTTCTCGAAGGCTACTACATGCCGCCCGTTGTGGACGTGTTCGCGGCGCACCGTGAGTTCTTCCTCTCGCAGAAAACGGTCGTCATCCGCCTTTGCGGACCGGATCGCGGGGGGATGGAGGAGAAGACCGGCAAACAGTGGGACCGGGTGGTCAAATCGAGGCGGGACGACCTAAAAAAAATCACGGCGGTGGTGACGGACCTTTTGGCCCGCGGCGTCGACGTCTACCTGAACGTCAACAACCACTACGAAGGCTCGGCGCCGCTGACGATCCGGACGATCAGAGAGTTGCTCGGCGCTTGAACGTGTGTTCCCCGTTTCGGGTCTGCGTCGCACAGGGCCAAGTCAAGAAAACTGGGGGACCTCTCCCCGGATCTTTCGCCAGATCGTCAGCACCGGCGGGACAAGCCCGCCGGGGGCCTCATGCCTCCCGCCTCACCCCTCCTCCCGCCTCACGCCTCGCGCCTCCCGCCTCTCGGCAAGGCTCCACTCGCACCCGCAGTAGTCCTGGCGGTAGAGGCCATGCTTGCGGCAGAGGACTGACGAACGGTGAAGACCGTCGCGTTTCTTGAAGTCCTCTTCCAGAAACGCGACGCCGTGCTTCCGGCCGAGCATCCGGCCTATTCGGAAGATGGTCTTGGAGTCCTTCATCGGCGCGGTGGAAAGCGTCGTCGTGAACGCATCACAGCGGCGAAGCCGGGCCTCGCGGGCCGCCGCATCAAGACGGACGGCGAAGCAGACGTTGCAGCGGATCGACCTCTCCCCGCGGGCGGCGAGCGGCTCCACGGCCCTGCGCCAGCGCGAACGTTCCTCGGGGCCGGCGACGAGTTCGACCCCGAACTTCGCTGCAAGGGCCCGGGCCTCGGCGATCCTGTGTTCGAGCTCTTCGGCGGGAAAGATGTTGGGGTTGAAGAAGAAGAGCGTGACCGAATGCCCCGCCTCGACGAGGCGCTCTACGGCAACGGTCGAGCACGGCGCGCAGCAGACGTGGAGAAGCAACTTCACGACTCACGACCTACGACTCACGACAAACGACAGACGACCGACGAACCCGCATCATCCATTCTGCATCCACCGCACGCGGCAGCAAGCTGTCGCGAAGAGAAAGCGCAAGCAAGCTTGCGCACTCCAAAACTACTTCTTGCCGGCCTTCATCAGCGCATCCCAGTCCTTGAAGCAGCCGAAGGCCTCGCGGAGTTGGGTATCGTCGCCGAAGGGGTGCGGTTTCTTTTTGGGTTCCTTGTCCTTCTCGGGGGCGGCGGCGTCTTTCCCGTCTTTGGCCGGCTTCTCGCCGGTCGGCAGCGTGAGGGGCTCGTCGATGATGACATCGGGGGCTATGCCGTGGTCCTGGATCGACCTGTGATTCGGCGTGAAGTACTTTGCGATGGTCAGTTTGAGCGCCGAGTGGTCCTCGAGCTCGATGATGGTCTGCACCGACCCCTTCCCGTACGACGGCGTCCCGACCACAAGCGCGCGTTTGTGGTCCTGCAGCGCCCCGGCCACGATCTCGGCTGCCGACGCGCTCCCGCCGTTGACGATTACGATCATCGGGTAGTGCGGCTGGGTCCCCTTGGGGTGCGCCATTTCCTTGTCGCCGGCCTTCCTGCTGCGCCCCTCGGTGGAAACTATGACCCCTTCGTCGACGAACATGTCCGCGATCCGCACCGACTGCTCGAACAGCCCGCCGGGGTTGTTGCGCATGTCCAGGACGAGTCCCCTAAGCGCTCCCCCGGCCTGCTTCGTCAACTGTGTCAGCGCGTCCTCCATCTGCCGGTACGAATGCTCCTGGAACGACTTGATCTTCACGTAACCGAAACCGGGTTCCAGCATTCTCGACTCGACCGACTTCATGCGGATCTGTTCGCGGATCAACGTGTGCGTGACCGGCTCCTTGAAACCCTTGCGCATGATCTTGAAAGTGACTTTCGACCCCGCCGGGCCCTTGAGCAGCCTGCGCACCTCGAAAATGTCGAGGTTGCGGGTGTTCCTCCCCTCGATCTCGACGATCTGATCGTCGGTCTTGAGCCCGGCACGGGACGCCGGGGTGTCGTCGATGGGCGCGACCACCGTAGGGTAGCCGTCGCGGATATGAATCTCGACACCCAGGCCGCCGAATTCGCCCGACGTATCGTCCTTCATGTCCTTGTACTGATCCGGGGTGAGGAAGATCGAGTGGTTGTCGAGGGTCCCGACCATACCACGGATTGCCGAGTAGATCAGCTTGTCGTCCTCGATCTCCTCGACGTAGTTGTTCTGGACATAGGTGAGAACGCGAGCAAAGACGTTGAGTTTCCTGTACGTCCCGCCCGGATCCCCGCCCGCATCCCTGCCCGCGTCCGCCGCGCCCAGGATCACGCCCGCGAGCACGCTCCCGAGAAGGCCGAAGAACAGCCCCCGGTACAACCGCATTTTGCGTTCCATTTGAGGGTCAACCCTGGCGCGTCACGACGAACGGCTGGAAGCCCGAATCCGGGTCGTTTCCGAACGCCTCGAGCCGGCCTCGGACGGACCACCTGTGCGACGCCCACTTGCCCTCGTAGGTCGGCTGCGCGTCCGGCGGGATGGCGAACTCCCCGTGGAACTTCTTCGTTTCGTTCGGGGCCAGCACGAACGCTTCGGCGATCTTGAACGATTTTTCGAACATCGTCGTCGTCATCCGGTGCTTGTTGTTCTCGACCTCGACCTCGGATTCCTCCACACTCTGCACATCAATGAACACGCCGCCCGATTTCACCTCCGCTCCGGAAGAGACCGCCGTGAGCATCGCCTTTGCCGACGTGCCCGCGCCCGCCGCCGGTTTCTCGAAAGCAATCGTCACCTTTGCCGCGCCGCCGGTCACCGCGTTCATCGCGCCCTTGAGCTTGTCGAAAAGACCCATGGTAACCTCCCGTGTTGGGGTTTCACTCCTCATCCATCCACGTCCGCTCCTTCTCTTCCTTCTCGTACATGAAAACAGTCTCCAGGAACCTCAAGTACTGCTTGTAGGCATCCTTCTGGATGTCCGGCGGCACGCCCGCGACCTTCCAAAGTTCGTACTTGCCGCGTTTTCCCTGGCCCTCGAACTTCTGGAAAAGCCGCGCAACGTCCTGCCCGGCCGAAAGGTCCGACGGTGCGACGCGGATGAGCTTCGCCGACGGTTCCATGGCCATCCCCACTTCGACCGGTCCCCGCGGCCCCCTGACCTTCACAAACGCCAGATAGCCGAGCTTGAGGTTCTTCTTGAGCTTGTCGAGCTTGCCCGGTTCGTACGGCACGTACTCGGCGTAGCCTTCGTGCCGCGGGAAGCGGAACACGGTGTACACGCGGAGTTCCTCCTCCTCGGGCTTGAGCTCGTCGCCGACCGCCTGTGCGATCCGCTTGGGGCTCATGACCCGGTAGGATTTCGTGATGTAGTACGCCCCGCCGGCGACGAACGTGTCTATCCGCACGTGAAGGGTGCGCATGTAGGCAATCAGGTCCCAGATGTCGAGCTCGTTTAGGCCCGCGCCGAACGCCGGCATGGCCGAATCGCGTCCGGTCGCCCTCGCACCCTCCTTGATGGCGCGGAACAACGCCGCGTCGTCACGGGCGTTCATCACCTCGGCGTTCCTGTGGTTTATGGGAGCGGGGTTGAACTTCGAGGCCGCCACGCCGTCCGCGTTGCCCCCTATGCCGTGGCAGGACGCGCAATTGATCTTGTATATCTTCTCACCGGCCGCCCGGTCGCCCTGCGCGGCCGCCTCGACCTTGGACGCCGGCTCGGGCTTTGCCTTGTCCTTGTCCTTCTTTCCCTTTTTGTCGCCCTTCTTGTCCTTCGACCCGTCATCGCCGAACGTCACGCTGCTCTTTCCTGCCTTTCCCTTGGCCCACGCGGAGGCCGCGGGTCCGGCCATAGCCGCGAAAAACGCCGCCGCGGCGGCAACGGCCAGAATCCTTTTTTCGATGGTCATCGCAATCCTCCAATCACTTCCCGACGACGGGGTACTTGTTGAGTTCCCGGGTCGATTGGAAACGGAACTTGACATGGCAGCGCGTGCACGAGTTGTAGGTGGCCTCGTGGTAGGCCGAAACAACCTTCGCGGCGTCGGTGGCCTTGGCGGCGCCGGAGAGATCGGCTGACGCGCCGGCGAAGGCATTGAGCAGCGACTCGAACTCCGCGGAGTCGGAGGACAGCTTCGCGGGCACCAGTCCCGAACACTTCCTCGCAAGCGTGGCGGCATTCTCCGACTCGCGGGCGATGGCGTTCATGTCGGGTTTGCGCCCGGCGAAGACGTCCTTGCCCACGTAGAGCCACAGCCGTTCGAGCTTGCGCATCTGGCCGCGCAGCGCCTCGCCCTTGGCGGACGCCACGACGTGCTCCTCCTGCCCCGGCCCGACGGGCCCGACCGGCGTGATCGACCCGCCGGCCGTTCGCCTGATACCCCTCCGGTCCCTGTCCCCTTCCGCCTCCTCGACGGGGTCGCCCATGTCGGTGTCGGGCGGGAGCGGCCACGTGCCCACCGGAAAAGAAAACCTGGCTTCGAACGGGTCCTTTTCGGGGAGTTGTACGCTGAAGGTCATGAGGTACTTGCCGATCTGCTCCGGCGTGTAGTGGAACCCGTACGTCCCCTGGTCTCCGTAGGGCTGAACCTTGTACTTGAGAGCCACGTCCGGCGCCTTGTCGAATGCGACCTTCGCGACGATCGTCGCGCCGCCCAGCGGGATCCGGTCGCCATACACCGGGTCTGGAACCTGCGACGCCTGCGCGACATCGAGGGTGTATTCGACCATGTCCCCGGGCTCGGGGACCCCCGGCTTGAGCCTGAGCGTAAAGACGAACTCGCTGCCGACCTTCTTGAGAATTGTTCGGAAGGCGGGCCGCGGCGGCGGGAGCTGCGGCGCGGCGGGCTTGGCCGCGTCCTTGGCCGCTGGGGGGTCCGCAGGCCTGGCCTCGCCCGGCTTCGCCTCGGGCGCCTTGCCCTTGTCGGCGGGCGCCCCCGGCGCCGTGTCTTTCTTCGTGTCTTTGGCGTCGGCCTTCTGGCCCGGGACGGCCGGCTCGATCGCGAGCACGACGCCCGAGGCCAGTAGAACCGCGGCGCCGGCGAGCACCGCAACGATGATCACCTTTTTCACGGCTTGTCCTCCTCGAATGGATTGCACGGCGGACCGACTATACCCCGTGCCCCAAAACGCAATCAAGAAGAATCTGCGGGCGTGTGTCCCGCCTCCGCCCTTCCGGCTTTCGGCTGTTGGCCGTTGGCCGACGGCTTGCGCCGATGCGTGCGGTGCGGTGGGAACATGAAGGTTACTTGAAATCCCGCCTCGAGAAGATGAACGCGGCGGCCACGAGGATCATCAGCGTATAGGCCATCGCGTACGCAGACGTCCAGCCGACGTAGTCCCAGCCTATCGGGATGTGGTACGTGACGCGGCTGCGGACGTTTAGGAGCTCGAGGTTCGGCATCACGTAGTAGATGACGTCGGTGGCGATCCGGACGGCCTCGCTCATGCTCTTCTCTCCCCAGAACCTGATATCCGAGAGCAGGTGGCCGATGATCCAGATCCCAATGGAAAACATCGCCGAGAGGACCGGGGACGAGAAAGTCGAAAAGAAGACGGCGACCGCGGTCACCAGCATGAACTCCGAAAGCATCAGAAGCCACGCCTGAAAGATGCCCAGGTACGGGTTCTGCTCCTGCCGGGAAACGTACGCGAGTGTCGCGAGCAGCACCAAGAGCATCAGGGCGGCGTTGACCACGATGGTGAGGAGCAGACCGATGTATTTCCCCGCCAAAAACTGCGAGCGGCGGACCGGCTTCGAGACTATTGTGTAGACGGTCTTTCTGTCTATCTCCTTGAAGACGAGGCTAATGCCCAAAAAAACCGCCAGGAGCACGCCGAACAGCGAGATGCTCCCCAGTCCGACGTCGGTCGTGAGCCGCATCCACTGACCGACAGTGAGCTGGACGGTCGCGACGCTGCTGATGATAATCAGCGCCACGAAAAGGAGCACGCCGGTCAGGATCTTGTCCCTGATGCTCTCCCGGAACGTGTTGTACGCTATGGCGACGATCTTGCCCATGTTCACTTTCGCGCCTCGGACATGAACACATCCTCAAGACTCCGGCGTCGCGGCGTCAGCGACACCAGGCTTCCGCCGCCGGCCTGCCCCTCGCCGATGAAGGACTGCGCCCGGTCCCGAGACGGAAGGGAGAAGTACGCAAGCGTCCCCCGCACGACGGGTGCCCCCGTCTCGCCGGACAACTTCCCGATCGCCTCGGCCGAGAGCCCGCGGAAGCAGACCTCGGTCTCCTCGCTTTCGAGCTCGGCAAACTCGTCGATCCGCCCCAGCCGCCGGAGCTCGCCCTTGACGATTATCGCCACGCGGTCGCAGATCATCTCGACGTCGGGGAGGATGTGCGTCGAGAAGAAAATGGTCTTCCCGCGTTTTTTCAGAGCCAGGATAAGGTCGCGGATCTCGCGCCTGCCTATGGGGTCGAGGCCCGACATCGGCTCGTCGAGGACCAGGAGGCGGGGGTCGTTGACAAGGGCCTGCGCGATGCCTATCCGCTGGAGCATCCCCTTGGAGTAGCGCCTGAGCGCCAGGTCGGCGCAGTTCCGGAGGCCCACCATCTCGAAAAGGAGTGGGATTCGGCGCCGTCGTTCGGCGGACGGGACGCCGAACAGCTGTCCGTAATAGTCGAGGAACTCGCTTCCCGTGAGGTACTCGTAGAAATACGGCTGCTCGGGCGCGTAGCCGAGCGCCGCCCGCGAGGCGATGTCAGTGTGCGGGCGCCCGAAGATCGAAAGCGTCCCGCCCGTCGGGAAGATGAGCCCCATCAGCATCTTAATGGTCGTCGTCTTGCCGGCGCCGTTGGGCCCGAGAAAGCCGAAGATATCCCCCTCCTCGACCGAGAACGTCACGTCGCGAACGGCCTCGACCTTCCGATACAGGAACCCCGTCCTGAAGGTCTTTGAGGCGTGCTCGATTGAAATGACGTCGTTGCCCATATCCAGATGTCCGTCCGGCGCGGCGCGTTTTCTACTACGCAATTGCGCATTCTGTCAAGGCGCGGTATACTCGCGCCTGACTAGTAGTGAAGTGTCAAAGTCCTTTTGGGGCAACGCGCCGCGGCGTCTTGAGAGGCTCAATCATGCTGGAGGAAAGCGATATGGTCACAACGGGCAACGAATGGATATTCGGTCGGACGGTTCTCGCGTGCGTCCTGGCCGGGGTTTTTGCCTTTGTCGGGTGCGTGGCCGACCCGGAGCACACGAACCGCTTCGACCCCGAGGCACCGATCGAGCTGCAGGCGGGAGGCACATTGACGGGCAGGGTGATCCTTGAGAAGTCGGCGAGCGCGGCCGGAGTGACGGTGGCGCTCTCGGACGGATCTTCGTCCGCCGTTACGGAGGCCGACGGCAGGTTCGCGCTCGCCGACATCCGCCCCGGGCCTTACTCGCTGGTGCTCTCCCGCGACGGGTACCGTCAGATGAGCACCGCGGAATACGAGATAGGGGTGGGCGAGGTCAAGGACATCGGGAACATCGAGCTGATCCGCGGACGGGGCCGGATCACCGGCGTCGTCGGTTTCCCCGCGACGGCCGTCGCCGTTCCGGTGACGGTCACGCTGAGGGGCGAGAGCGTCGCCGAGGACACGGGGACGGGGGCGGACGGGGCGTTCACGTTCAACGAAATCCCGGTGGGCACCTACACGCTGACCGCCCGCGGCGAAGGCTTCGTGGCGACCTGCGGTGACACGCTGGCGATCACGGCCGACGCGCAGACGGTGCAGGCGTCCCCGCTCAACCTCCTTTCGGCGGTCGCCCGGGTCTGGCTTCAGGCGGTCGGGGGCGACAAGATCGAGTACACCAACCAGACGGCGCTCGAGCTGAATCTGTCCGAGGTCGACACCTCTGCTTTTTCGGCGTTCCGTTTCGGTGCGTCGCAGGACCTTTCGGCGGCCGTCTTTGCCCCGTTGGTCGCCGCCCAGCCGGTGACTCTCGAAGGCGACGACGGCGCCAAGAGCGTCTACGTCCAGTTCAAGGATCGCTGCGGGAACGAAACCGAGATCTACAGCACTCCGGACGTCGATCTCGACCGGGAAGCCCCCGCGGGGAAGGTGGTGATCAACGACAGCGCGCCGTATCTCACCACCGAGGGCGGCACGGCCGTACTCGACATCAGCGCCTCCGACACCCGGAGCCCGGTCACGGCGATGCAGGTCACGGTGGACGGGGTTGCCGGCGCGTGGGAGTCGTACTCCGTGACAGCCAACGTGACGTTCGACACGGCCGCGGCCGGCACGAAGACGGTGTCCGTGATCTTCAGGGACGAGGCGGGAAACGAGAGCGCGGCGGCCACCGACGAAATCGTGTTCGACAACGTCGCGCCGACGGGGCTGTCCATGACGCTGTCGGGCACGGTGGCAGACGGTGCGCAGAGCGCGACGCTCACGAGGAGCGCCTCGGTCAAGGCGTCCCTGGCGGCATCCGACCCGCTCAAGATCGAGATGGCGGTCTCGGCCGAGTCGCTCAACTGCGCCGACGCGGCGTACGTTCCGTTCGCGACGGCGACGACCGTGATCCTGACGGGGGCCGACGCGCTCAAGACGGTCTACGCATGTTTCCGCGACGAGGCCGGGAACGTGACCAGCGCGCCGATCACGGCCGAGATCACGCTCGACACCACGTCCCCGACGGGCACGTCCGTGACGCTCGCGGGCGGGAGCGCGCTCATCAAACAGGCGGACGCCACCAGTCCGGTGGCGGTGAGTCTCGTTGCGACGGACGCGGCGGAATACCAGTTGTCAACCGACCACTCGTTCAAAACGGCCGCGTGGACCGCCATGGGTGCGGCCACGGTGGACGCGACGATAACCCTGGACGCCGGGGAAGGCGAACGGTACGCGTACGCCCGTTTTCGAGACGCGGCCGGCAACGAATCGGTCGCGGTCTACGACCTTATCACCGTGGACGGCAAGGCCCCGGCGGGGGTGGCCGTGAGAATCCGCGAAGGTGACCTGACGAATTCCGCGGCGGTCACCCTCGAACTCGAATCGGTGGACGCCGAACAGATGTACATCGACGGCGATGTCTCGGACACCGCGGAGACCAAGGAATGGATTGACTTCGCCGGAACGCTTCAGGTCTCTCTCACCGACCCGGCGGGCGGAAGCGAGGCGAAGAACATCTCGGCGAAATTCCGCGACGCCGCCGGCAACGAGGCCGATGCGGCCCCGGTTTCGGTCATCTACGACAACACCGCGCCTTCCGGAGCGGCGATATCGCTCGAAGGCGAGCTCCAGGGCAAGGAGGGCGAGCGCTCCAAGAGCACCTCGATCACCGCGTATCCGTTCGTCAACGTGACGCTTTCCGCGGCGGACCCCCTGGACATCTTCATCGCCGTCAGCGAGAGTTCGCTCACGTGCTCGTCGGCGAACTACGAGCCGTTGTTTTCGCCAAAACCGTTCGTGCTCTCGGCCACCGACGGCACCAAGACGGTCTACGCGTGCTTCAAGGACAAGGCCGGCAACTACACATCGTCTCCGGTGAGCGACACCATCACGCTCGACATGACCGTTCCGTCGTCTCCATCGATCGCCGTTGGGAACCTCTCCGCCTCCGGTTGGACCAAGGAATATCAGGCTTTGCAGGTCACGCTCTCGGCGACGGATGCCTCTCAGATGCGGCTCGGGTTCTGGCTCGAGGGCGGCCCCCTCGTCAAGCGTGAGTTCGCGTTCAAGACCTACGCGACGTCGGACATCATCCCGCTGACGGTAACCGACGGCGGGCAGCCGGTGGACGGCAAGTACCACGTGTGGGCCGAGTTCGTCGATTCCGCCAACAACATCACCCCCCGCATGGAATCCATCGTACAGCTCGACACCACCAAGCCCGCGACGACGACCATCCAACTCGGTGACGGCAGCGCTTACACCAACAACCAGATCCTCACGGTCGGCGTCATGCCCGGGGCCGAGACGGGTTTCCACAGCCGGATAGAATCGATGCGCGTCTATCCCGCCTCCGCGGGCAACCCCGGGAACTGGACCGATTTCGCGCCGGTCACCACCGTTTCGCTGCCGAACTGCCCAAGCGAGGATTGTTCGCACACGATAAGGCTCGACCTGAAGGACGAGGCGGGGAACGAGTCGTCTACCGCGGCCGAGGCCTCGGTCTACCTGGACACGATGCGCCCCTCGGCCCCGAACCTGTCGCCACCCAAGTACCTGATCACGAGCGACACCTCGATAACCCTGACCGCCGGGTTCCCGACGCGGCCGCCCGACAACTACCCGTGCGACAAAAACTTCCTGCGTTTCGAGATGTCGGGCGAGCAGAACCCCGGACCGGACTACGTGGACTGCGCCGATATCGCCGGCTCGCAGTGCGACCCGTCAGACCCGGTCAACAACCCGGTCAAGTTCGTCTATCAACTGGCGACGGACCAGCAGAACGTCCTCCGCGTCCGGGCGATGGACATGGCCGGGAACGCCAGCCAGGACACGTTCACGGTCGTGACGCAGGACAGCACCGCGCCGCGGGCGCCGCTCATCACGCGGAGCGAACCGGAGGACGGGAGCATCTTCCTCGAATGGGCTTCGCCGAACTCCGACGCGGACATCGCCGCCTACCTCGTGTACTACGGGTCGAGCTCCGGGACGTACAACGGGACCGAGGGGGCCGAAGGCATCTCGCCGATCATCGTCCCGGCGGGCACCACCGAGTGCGCCGATGGCTCGGGCACGTGTTTCGGGGGGAATTTCAGGCTGACTGGACTGAAAAACGCCACCGACCTGTTCGTGGCGGTCTCGGCTTTCGACCAGGTCCAGCCGGACCCGCTCGAAGGGGCCAAATCGATCGAGCTCCGAATCCAGCCCAACCAGTTCAACCCCACGCTTTTCGGCCGGGCGCAGTCGGTCTATCGAAGGATGGCGGTTGCCGACCACTACCTGCTCGCTGTCACGGGCGACGGCGTGGAGGCCATCGAGCTCGACGACGGCCCGGATCTGATGGCGTACAAGGGCGGGGTGTTCTTCCCCACCGCAGACGCGTCGGATCTGGCGGTCGACCTCGCGGGGAAAAGGCTCTACCTTGCCGCCGGCGAGAGCGGGGTTGCGGTGATAGACCTTTCAAACCTGCTTCAGAACGGCCAACTCCTCCAGGGAAGCCTCAAGAGCACGTTCCGCGTTCCGGGGACGGCCGTCAGGAGGGTCGAGTACATGTCCGCGGACAGCGGCCAGAGGGACCTCGTGTTCGCCGCCGGCGACAACGGTCTCTATGTCGTTGACGCGACCGACCCGGACGCGATGTCCGTGATGTTCGGGACCATGGCGGGAAACGAGATTACCGCCATCGAAGCCGCCGACGACACGTACGGCCGCCACCTTTTTGTGGGGAACAGCCAGTACGGGCTTGCCGCGTTCACGGTGGACACCGACGGCTCGCTCGTTCCGGACGCCCCCGAGTACTACCAGCCCAAGGACTGGGGATACTGCACGGGCGGCTGCCCCGTCTCTGAGATCCTCGTGTCCCGGGACCATGTGATTGCGGTCGACCGGGTGATGGGCGCGGTGAACATGGACAGGGCCAAGCTGGCGGACTTCCCGAACACGTACATCGAAACGGGACTCCTGCTGTCGTACTCGGGCCTTTCGGCGGGGCCGTACGCGATAAACAGCCCCGACGCGATGGCGGCTCTTCCCGACGACACCGACGGCCGCCGCCGGTTCGCGATTCTCGGTTCTGTGCCCAACCAGGAGTACGGCAAGATCGAGGTGTGGAAATACCTCGACCCGACGGCCCCTCCGGCCGACAAGGACAAGCTTCTGTGCGACAAGGGGTGCAATTCCGTCCTTCCGGATCTCGTCACGCTCCAGGCCGAGGGCGGGGGCATCCTGTTCGACGCGACGGGCGGCGGGCGCCACGCCGACGACTGGATCGTCGTCTCGCGGCAGGCGCTCGGATTCGAGGTATTCAAGTACGACCCTGCGTCAACCCCCGCGTGGATCACCGCCGACCCCGAGCTCGACCCGACGGAGGACATGCCGGGCGACAGCCGCCGTCTCGTCAAGGCCGGCGACCTCGTGCTGCTCGCCGACGGGGCGAACGGTTTCATCGTGATGGACGCCTCGATGCCCGTGAACATCCGCGTGGCGGGCCGGGTTCCGGCAAGGGACCTCGACGGCGCAGTCCCGGTGACCGACGGCCGTCCGAAGGTCCTGGCGGTCGCGGCGGCCGGGCCGGCGGCGCTCGTATGCGGCACGTTCGGGCTGGTGGTGGTCGATCTGGCAAAGGCGCGCGACCTCGACGACCAGACACGGGTCGGCGTTTCGGACATCAAGAAGACCGTGCTGGAGGACAAGCAGATCAGGCAGATCGAGGTGTCGGGAAGCCGGGCGTACGTATGGGAATACACCGCGGCGCTGACGCACCTGCTCCACGTCTTCGACATCTCAGACGTCCTGAGGGGCGACTACCCGTCGTTCGACGAGGGTCCGGACCTTCTGCTCTCACGGCAGGTCCAGAGTCCCGGCGCGGGCGGCGAGGGCGTAAATCTCGATCCCGCGGCGTTCGCGGTCTCGGGCGACTTCGTGTTCCTCGTGCGCAACCCGCCCGTCGCGGGAAACGTGCGGCCGGACATCGTGGCGCTCAATCTCGCGGACACGGCGAACGTCAAGGAAGCGAAGGCTGCCGCGCTGTCGGGCGGTACGCTCACCTCGATCAGGGTCGAGAAGCGGCGCGCCTACTTGACCGACCGCAAGTTCGGCCTGCTGGCCTTCGACCTCGGCCCGCTGGTCGCCGCCGTCAACGACCCGCCGGCGGTGGTGCCGTTGAGCCCGGCCCATGTCCTTCCCGTGGACGGAAGTCCGGGGGTCGTCGCGACGCAGACCGAGCTTGCCTTCGTGGGCACGCGTGAAGGGATTTCGGTTGCCAACGTCGCCGGGGCGACGAGCGCGCCCGTCTCGGACGTCGGGGTGGCGTATGAAGTGAAGCACATGGCGGTCGACGGGCAGGTGCTCTGGGCCGCCGCGGGGGAGGGCGGTCTGCTCGCGTACTCGCTGGCGCGGCCGGCGCGGTCGGCGCAGTATGCCGTGAAGACGCTCACCCAGGGCGGGGAGGCCGGAGGTGTCGCGGCGCTCGGCGACTGGCTTTTCGCCATCAACACCTATGACTACACCCCTGGAGTCTACTACAACTGGGTGCTCGAGCAATACTACGCGCGGAATCTCAGGGCGCTCGTGCCCAACACGTTCAACGACCCGGACTTCCCCACCGAATCGTTCATCGGAGTCGGCCAGGTCGCGGTCTCGGACGGCGGTCTTTACATCGTCCAGTACCGGGTGCCGCACGCGAATTCGTGCACCGGAGACCCCGACTGCCCGGGAGGGTTCAAGTGCATCACCGGCACGTGCAACTTCAACGTCGGCACGTGCAACGTCGATGCGGACTGCCCTCAGCCGGGGTTCAGGTGCCAGGAGAGCCCCGACCCCCCGAAAAAGTGCGTCTACGCCCCGGCCGTGCGCTGCACCGCGTCCGCAAACTGTCCGTCGGGCATGATCTGCAAGGACCCCGACAAAGTCGCCAACACCGGCGAGCCGTACGTCGACACGAACGGCAATGGAAGATGCGACACCGGCGTCGACACGTTCACCGATCTGAACGGGAACTTGCAGTGCGACGGCGACGAGCCGTGGACGGACACGGACTCGAGCGGGACATGGGACGAAGGAGAGCCGTTCACCGACCTTCCGACGTGCGATTCCGGACGCGCGCTCCGCGTCGTCCGCGTGGGGATCGGTGACGTCGGACAGCCCCATGCTTCCATTTCGACGGATTGGATGGCGCCTCCCCTGGCCATGTCTCAACCGCTCGCACCGGTCATGCGGGTGGCCGACACCAGAGTGACGCTGGGCCTGAGCGGAGTCTCGACGACCGACGGGCGCGAGATCGGGCAGGTGTGGGAGATCGATCTGAACGACCCCGGGCTTGCGCCCAGGGACCGCGTGACCGCGCGCTACGACCTGACTCCCGACGAGACGTACTGGACGCCGGCGTTTACGGCGATCGAGCGCTACGGGAAATACGTGTACCTGCTGGCGGGCAGGGATCTCGTCATTTTCGACACGGTCCCGTTCGACCTTGCCCAGAAGAAGACCGTCTGGCGTCTCGGAGAGCAGATGCTCAGGGTCGGGGACGTCCTCTTCATCAGCAGCCAGGAGGCGCAGCTCGTGCGCGCGTACTCGCTTGCCGACCCGCTCAACCCGCAGTTCCTCGCGAAGGTATCCACCACGTCGGCGGGACGACTTTCATTCTCGGGGACGTACCTGTTCACGGGGGCTATGCGGACGCTCGCGAACGGGACGCGCGTCGGCGGCGGTCTCCAGGTCTTTGACGTCGAGGCCATCGTGGACGGCGATGCATCCACGACACCCGTTTTCAATCCGGTCGTCGTCCGCAGCGCCGGTTCGAACGAGATTGCGGTGAGCGGACCGTACCTGATGCTCGCGAACCAGAGCGGGGTCGAAATCTTCGAGATGCGCTGAAACGGGCCGGATCGGGACGCCCCGGCCGCGAGGAGCCAACATGAAGACTGCACGAAGAATCGGATCAGGAAGCGTGATTGCGGCGGCCGCGGCGGTCGTCCTGCTCGGCGCGTTTTCGGCCGCCGCCGAAGAGCGGAGCCGGACAGGGACGGCGATCGACGTCGTCGATGCCCCCAAGTCCGGCGCCAGGGTTCTGTTCAGACTCGCCCCCGCCGACAAGGCGGCGGTTTCCGGCCGGAAGGACAAGTGGGTGAAGGTCAAATCCGGCGGGAAGGAGGGCTGGGTGACCGAAGAGGCGTGGAAGTCGCGTGATGCGGCCGCCCGCGCTCCGGCGGCGACGGAAGACAAACCCGCTTCCCGGGCGGGCGCGCCGGTGCCGGTGCCGGTCAAACCGGCGGCCGACGTGGCGCCCGCCGACGCGAAAGGCGAAAAGCCCGCGTCACGGAGCGGCGCAAAGGAGGCGGACGCAAAACCGGATGCCGCAGCCGGGAAAAGCCGGGCCCCCGAGAAGGGGGAGGGCGCCGAGAAGGATCGCGCGCCGGACGCGGCCGAGGACAAGGCCGAGAAGGCCGGGGGAGCTTCGCGCGCGTCGGGCGCCTCCGAGCCTGCCGAAACGGCTTCAGAGAAGCGGCTGAAACCCGGGCGGGGCGCGACTGAGCCGGCCCCGCCGCCTCCGGCCGCCGCAGCGGCCCCGCGCTCGAAGGGATCCCTCACCCCGCCGCCCGTCCCGAAGGACAACCCGATGACGGCCGCGGTCTTGTCCCTGGCCGACAAGCTCGCGATGCGTTTCTTCGACCAGGCCGCCGGGAGCCCGTTCCGGCGCATGGCGGTCATGGACTTCGACGCCGTGGGCGAGACGGTAGAGCAGAAGAAGTTGAACGACGTTTCCCGCGAGCTCATCACGTCGCGGCTGAGCCGGTACCGCGAGTTCACGCTCATCGAACGGGCGAAGCTTGCCGAGATCCGCAAGGAACTCGATATGTCCAAGGGAGGGGCCATCGACCCGTCGACCGCCCAGCAGATCGGCAGACTTTTCGGCGCGCAGGCGGTGGTCGTGGGAGCGGTGACCGAGGCGGGCGCCCAGTACACGGTGAACGCCCGCATGGTCTCGGTCGAGACCGGCGAGGTGCTCATCGCCGACGACATGCAGGTCGAACGCGAGGGACTCATAGCGCTTTCGAGCAAGGCGATCATCAAGAAGACGTTTGCCGGGATGATGATCCGCTCGGCCATCCTGCCCGGCTGGGGGCAGATAGAAAACGACTCGCCGCTCAAGGGTTACCTGTTCCTCGGCCCCGCCGCGACCGCGCTGGCCGGCGCCGCGGCGATGGGCGTCATGTGGGGCAGGGCCGCCGAGGATTTCAACCGCATGGGCACAAACTACAAGAACGCCGCGACGCTCGATGAGGCGGAGCAGCGGTTCGGCGAATGGACCGCGGCAAAGGACAAGGTGGACACGTACAAGGCGGCGACCATAGGCGTCGCCGCCGCGTACGCGGTGATTTGGGGACTCAACATGGCCGACATGGCTCTCACGGGCCGCGACATCGAGCGGATTGATCTCGACAAGATCGGGATTGGGAAGAAGGACGAACAGAAGGCGTCGCTCAACATCGGCCCCGCCGGGGCGAGCCTGGCGGTGAAGTTCTGATACGGTCTGGAGTCCGGAGTCGTTGGTCGTGAGTCGTAAGTCGCAGGTTTTCACCACGGAGGAGGAGTATGGCCAGACACGCGGGAGTCGTCGTATTTGTGATCGTTGCCACCATCGGCCTGGCCGGTTGCGCGTCCGCGCCGCCGATTCCAACGGCCTCCAACGTGGTCGCCGAGGCGACGGCGGGGGCGTGCCCGGGCCCAAAGCCGCGCGTCGCGGTCCTGGACTTTGACGCCGAGATGCCCAACAAGGCCCAGCTCGAAGAGGCCAAGATGGACGTGAGCCGCGGCGTGGCCGAGGCGCTCATGACCGAGCTGAACAAAAACGGCTGCTACAAGATCCTTGAGCGAAAAAAGATCGACCAGATCGTCTCCGAGATAAAGCTCGGCCAGTCGGAGTACTTCGACAAATCCACGACGGTCAAGAAGGGCAAGCTCATGGGCGCCGAGTTCCTGTTCGCGGGCGCGATCACCGAATTCGACCCCGCCATCGGCGGCGCCTCGCTGTCGGCGCGTATTCCGGGGATAGGCGGCATCGAGGCGTCGGTGACCTATTCGTACGTCGGCATGCAGATCCGCATGCTCAACGCCGAGACGGGCGAGGTGGTCAAGAGCGTGCGCGCCGACGGCCGCATCGCCAACGTGGCCGCGGGCGCGTCGTTTGCGTGGACGGGGATGAAGCTTGGCGGGAGCGCATTTGCCAAGACGCCGCTCGGCGACGCCTACAAGCAGGCGCTCAGCGCGGGCGTCCAGGCGATGACGGGCTGGATGGGCGGGGCCGTTCCGGTGCCCGGCGCCGCAGTACCGTCGGTGCCGCCCGCCCCCGCGGCGAAATAGCAAAAAAGACCAGCCGATGGGGATGGTGGAATCGGTTTCACGACAACTCGCCGCCGCGGCGGTCGCCCCGCTCGTTCTTCTTTTTGGCGGTTGCCACCTCTTCTTGCCCTCCGTCGGCGAAGAAGGCCAGCCGTGTTTCGAAGACGGGACGTGCCTCGCGGGCCTGGTCTGCGATTCGCGGAGCGTCTGCGTGAACGCCTCGGCCGTTGGCGATGGTGGCGTTGCGACGGACGTAGGGGAGCCACGCAGAGATGGCGCCGAAGGCGACGTCCCAAGTGCTCCCGATGCGGCGGATTCCGGTTCCGATTCCGGTTCCGATACGTCCTATCCGTCCGATGCGTCTGATGCGGGTTCCGACGCGGCCGTAGACGACGCCGGTGACGCCGGCCCCGACACCGGCGCCGATATGGTGTTGCAATCCGGCGGCCTCGCCGGCGCCGCGGGGTTCTGCGAAAACGAAGACTACGTCCTAAACTTCGCCGTCGAATGGAACGCCGTGACCGTAATGGAAACCGACGACCTGCGCCTGCAGGGCGGGGCGGTTTTTGGAGTGTCGCAATGATTCGGAGGTCGCACATGAATCGCAAGACCATCGCCCTCACCCTACTCCTCGCCGTGGGACCCGCGTCTTCGGCCGACGCCGCCGATGTCCCAGGCGCCGTCGTATATCGCGGCTACCTCACCGACAAGGCGGGCGCGCCGGTGACGAGGGACGCCGCGGTGAGCGTCGGCTTGTACAAGACCTACGCCGGCGACGACACCGACCTTGTTCTCGAGGAAGACCTCGGGACGATCAGCGTGAAAGACGGTTA
>JACRCP010000284.1 GCA_016218965.1 Deltaproteobacteria bacterium
ACAGCGACTGCTCGCCCGGGTTGTTCTGTGACGGGACAAGGTTCGTCGATGGCCGGTTCGCCGAGGGGGCCTACTGCACAGCCTACTGCGCCGACCGCAACGACTGCGGTCCCGCCGACCATCCGGTCAGCGGTTGTATGGCGTGCGGCCAAACCAACTCCAAGGAGAGGCGGAAGTGCTTTCCGATAAAAGACTGTATCCGCGGTTGCCGTGGCGACGACGACTGCAATGTGGCGATCGGCGAGCGTTGTTCGGTCAAACGGGTCGATTCGGACTACGGCGGGCCGTATGTGGCGTGGGGATGTACCGGGAAATGCCTTGCCGGCGCGCTCCCGCCCGGTTCGCAATGCACAAGCGATTCCGAGTGCTGTTCGCCGTTTTGCGTGCGTGGAAAGTGTGCCGGTCCGTGTCTGGGCGACGAGGACTGCACTTTGGGAAGCCAGTGCGTGGCGCGCCTGTACGTTGATGTTGGCATGCCGGGCTGCGCGTCGTCGTTGCTCACCATGTGCGCTCCGGGAGGGGGTTCGGCGAAGACCTGCGGGTCCGACGGCGAGTGCCCGGCCGGCGAGGACTGCGCCTTCTGGTCGTTCGCAGGTGACGAGGTGGTTTTCCGCTGCCGGTCTCCGAATGCCGGCGGGGCTTCCTTTGGCGGGGAGTGCACTGAGGATATGGATTGCCAGAGCGGCCTCTGTGCGCCAGAGGGATTCTGCGTTTCGCCATGCCGGACGGACTCCGACTGCGCGGCACCAGGCGGCGCGGGGGTCTGCGGCGTGGCGGTCCTGCCGAGGACGGGCGGAGTGGCCGCCTGCAATCCGGCCGTGGGGTCGGGATCTGTCTGTGGGCGCGATGGCGATTGCCCTCCAGGGGAGGTCTGCGGCGCCTTTCGGCGCCTTGACGGACCGCGAAGGTTCGCGTGCGTGGTTCCGGAAAAAAAGGGGCCTGGAGCGGCGTGCGAATCGGACCACGAGTGCGGGACGGGTCTATGCCTCCGGGAATACTGCGCCCCGGTGTGCGCGTCGGACACGGACTGCTCTCCGACGAGCGGGCTCGTGTGGACCTGCGGCATGAACGAGGCCGATTCCGAAGGCGGCGCCGCCCGCGCGTGCATCCCGGTGGCCGGGTCGGGCGCGGCCTGCGGCGGCAACGGCGACTGCGCGGCCCCTGGAGAGGTCTGCAAGCCCATTCTTGTTTCCGAGACCCTGTTGGTTGGGCGCTGCGGGGTGGCCTCGAACAACGGCGATGCGCCTGGGGCTTCGGCAGGCGAAGCGTGCGCCGGCTGCGCCGACCCTTGTCTGTGCCGGACCGTGAGGTGCGAGGCGGACCTTTGTCTTGCGGGCCGGTGCGTCGAGCTGTGCAAGGAAACCGCCGACTGCGAAGAGGCCGGTATGGTGTGCGACCTACCCGCCGGGCCCGGTCCGGGCGTGTGCGCAAACAGAGGTTCATGATGTCTTGCCGGTACATCCGAATCGCCCTCCGAATGTGAGTGACTCCGTATTGCTGCGAAGGGTGAAACCGGGCGCCAGGCTGCCCTGGTTTGTGCAACGCACCCGGTCGACTCCTCTGCAAAGTTGACCTTTCCCCCGGTGACGGTAGAATCAGCCCGTAGAAAGGCAGCCTCATGAGCGTTCGTGTCTTTTTCGTCGTCATCGGCATCTTGGTCCTGGCCCCGGTGCCTGCGGCTGGGCAGGTATCGGGGCCGTATCAGGAACCTGTCAAGAAGTCCGAGCCTGCGGCACCGGCGAAAACCGAGCAGCAAAAACCGGCGGCGACGCCGCAGGCGCCCGCAAAGACCGAGCCGGCGAAACCCGCGCCGGCGGCGCAAACCCCGCCCAGGCCCGAGCCGCCGAAACCCGCCGCGAAACCCACGCTTTTGGTCTTTGACCTTGCCGCCGAGCAGGGCATCGAGAAATCGGTCACGAACCTCTTGACCGAGCTCGTCATAGACAAGGTGACCAAGCTCGACAGGTACACGGTGGCGGGCCAAAAGGACCTCGCGAAGATGGTCTTTTGGGAGCAGAACAAACAGCTCCAGGGGTGCTCGGACACGAGCTGCCTCGTCCAGATCGCCGGCGCGATGGGCGCGGCGTTCTACATCGAGGGGTCGGTCGGCGCCGTCGGGTCGCAGTACATCATTACGCTCAAGCTCATAGACGCGCAGACCGTCACAATCCGCAGCCGCAGCACCATGCGGGTCAAGAAAGACGACGACGTGATGGTCGACACGGTCGTGAGGATGGTGGGCGAGATCTTCGCGGCCGAGCAGAAGGCGTCCGGCGGGGGGGCGGCCGTGCAGGCGCCGTTCTCCGACAAGAAGATCGATCCGGCCGCGCCCGCCGCAGTCTCGGCCGAGGCGCCGCGGCCCAAGGGCTGGTACTGGAAGTGGGTCGCGCTGGGTGGCGGCGGCGCGTTCGTTCTGGCGGGCGCAAGTTTCACCGGGACGGCTCGGACGGTCAACGACGACTACGAGGCGCACAAGATCTCGCGCGAAAACGCCCAGGACACGATCCAGCGCAACAACGTCCTGGCGGTCACGTGTTACGGGATCGGCCTGGGCCTCATCGGAACGGGGATCTGGCTCTGGGTGAGGGAGCCGAAGGCCGAGCCGCCGCCAGCGGCGTCGTTCGACGTCGTTCCTCTCGACGGCGGCGCGGCGGTCGTGCTTGGAGGGACGTGGCGATGAGTCGGACCTGCAGCCTACAACCTCCAGCCTACAGCCTTGTGGCTCTTGTCTTTTGCCTTCTTGGCTGCGTCGATCTTTCCGACGCCGGCACCGAGGGCGGCAAGTGCTTCACCGACGGCGAGTGCAACGATGGCCTAATCTGCACCGCCGAGGGCATCTGCAAGACACCGGCCGAGTCGGACGCCCCGTGCGAGGGCAGACAGGCGGGCGACGGATGTGAAGACGAATCGGGCGACAAGGGCGAGTGCGCCCACGGGCTCAATGAAAAGCTCTACTGCGCAATGCCCTGCCTTGCCCCCGGGGACACCTGTCCGCAGGGGGTGTGCTACGCCGCCGACGACAACCTCTTCCTCTGTTCGGAGCGCGGAAACATCGCCCCCGGCTTCAACTGCTATCAGTGGAACGAGTGCTACGAAGGAAACCAGTGCTACTTCGAGCACCCCGGCGACGACCAGGGGTGGTGCGCAACGGTGTGCGGCGGCGCCGGCGACACCGACACCTGCGTTCAGGGCCACGCCTGCGAGGACACCGACAGGGGCTACTGGGCCTGTTTTTCGCAGGAGTGATTTGTGCTGCGCTGCGCGCGCCCGGGTGGACGAAACCGAGCGGATTCCATGGTCGGGTCTTCATGTGCGGGTGCCACGGACAAGCAGAGCTTGTCCGTGCGGGACGCGGGTCGACGGGACACGGACAACCTGCGGTTGTCCGTGGCACCCATCCAACGAGGGACTTCGACCACGCGAGAGGTCTATACACGAGTTTCCAGGTAGTCCCTCTGAAACCTGCTGGGGTGGACTATGGGAACAGCGGCCAGACCCGACTACGAGGGTCTCCTTGCCCTCGTAATGCACAAAAAACTGCCGGAGCGTCAAGAACTGCCGCTCTCCCTCGGAGTCGCGCCCGAGGTCCTGCCCCCGTCCAAACCGCCCGAGTCGACGTGGGTCCCGTCGGTGCTGGTTATCGGAGGCCCTCTTCCGGATCTCGATCGTCAAAGGCTCGAAAAGCGCGGTTGCCAAGTGGAAGTCGTCCCTGACTTCGTCGAGGGGCTCAAACGCATGGACGAAGGCCGCTGGGACGTGGTCGTCGTCCATCCGCACGTTCAGGCGGACGCCGATGGCCTCAAGTTCGTCCGACAGTTCAAACACCTAAGGCCCGAGGATCTTCCGGAGGAGTTCAAGTCGGTTTGCTCGAGATACAAACACACGCCGTTTGTGATCCTGCCGGTCCCCGAAACGTCGCAGTTCGCCATCTTCCGAACGTCCGACGACTGGACCCTGGCCGATGTGAACAAGGCAAGTATCGCCGAGGCCATCCTGAACGCCCGGACGCTGG
>JACRCP010000281.1 GCA_016218965.1 Deltaproteobacteria bacterium
AGCTCTACTGTGATCGATCCCGGACCGAGACTGACGCGCGAGGTGCGAGCAGCGCGAGGCGCGACGAGGGCGCATACCTGGCAGGTATGTAACGGAGGAGCAACGACGCGATGCGACGCAGATCGTGCGGTCAGGCGACGGGAGCGGAACGGTCACAGTAGAGATAGGCCCTTTTTGCCTGCCGAGATGCCGAAACACCGCGCCACGCTCCTGCTTTTCGGCCTGGCCATCTTCCTTGGCGCTGCGCTTCTGTTCGTCGTGCAGTTGATCTTTGCCAAACTCGTGCTGCCGCTGTTCGGCGGTGCGCCGGCGGTTTGGAACACCGCAATGGTCTTTTATCAGGCGACGCTGCTCGCCGGATACGGCTATGCGTATCTGCTGTCATCGAAACTCGACTTGCGCGCGCAGGTGATCATCCACGCGGTCGTCCTCGCGGCGGCTTTGCTTTTTTTGCCGCTCGCCATCCCGGCCGGCTGGCAGCCTCCGGCCGGCACAAGCCCGATCCCAAGCCTACTGGGGTTGCTGGCCATGGCCGTGGGCGTGCCGTTCTTTGCAGTCTCCACCACCAGTCCACTGCTCCAGAGATGGTTTGCCGCCACGGGCCATCCCGACGCCCGAGATCCATATTTCCTCTACACCGCAAGCAACGCGGGCAGCCTCGCGGGACTGCTGGGGTACCCGCTTCTGATCGAGCCAAACTCCGCTGTTCAGTGGCAGGCGGGGGCGTCGGCTGCCGCGTTCGGGGTGTTGACGGCTTTGTCCGTCGGGTGCGGTCTGCTGGCCTGGCGGCAGTCCCCTTTGGGCGTCGGCAACCCGGTTCTCGGGCCGAGCGCCGACGGCGCGTCGGATTCCGGCCAATACCTCGCGACGTGGCCGCGCCGGTTTCGCTGGGTCGCATGCGCGCTCGTGCCGTCGAGCCTCATGCTCAGCGTGGCGACATATGTCTCGAGCGACGTGGCGGCGGTGCCGTTGGTCTGGGTGCTTCCGCTCGCGCTGTATCTGGCCTCGTTTGTCCTGGTCTTTGCGCGGCGCCCTCTTGTCCCGCAGGCGACGGCGCAGCGCGCACTGCCGGCGCTGCTCGTCCCGGCGGTGATGGCGACAGCCGCACGGCTGACGACGCCGATGCCGCTCTTGGCGGGGCTGCACCTTGTCGCGTTCTTCGTCGCCGCGCTGGTCTGCCACGGAGAGCTGGCGCGCGCCCGCCCGCCGGCGCGGCATCTGACCGAGTTCTATTTGTGGATGTCGGTCGGCGGTGCGCTGGGAGGGGCATTCAACGCCCTGCTTGCCCCAATCGTTTTTGAAAACGTGCTTGAGTATCACGTCATGCTGGCCGCCGCGGCGTACCTTGGCGTGCCGCGCCCGGAGAGGGCGGACGCGCGATCCCGGTGGCTCGACGTCCTGCTGCCGGCGGTCGTGGCGCTGCTCGCGGCCGGCCTGATTCTGGCCGCAAAGGTCGATGAACAGGAGAAACAGCCGCTCAAGCTGCTGGTCGCGTTCGGCCTGCCGGCGCTCTTGTGTTTTTTCATGTCGCGGCGGCCCGTTCGGTTTGCACTCGGCCTGGGTGCGGTGCTTCTGGCCGCCGAATACACGCCGGGACGTCCGGTGTCGACCGTCGAGGCCGACCGGAGTTTCTTCGGCGTGCACCGCGTTTCGATCGACGCGGCCGGGAAATTCCACCAGATCATGCACGGCAAGACGATCCACGGCAAGCAGGCCCGCGATCCGGCCCAAAGGCGTGTCCCGTTGATGTACTACCACCCCACCGGTCCCCTGGGCCAGGTCTTCGCTGCATGGGAGGGCCGCCTCAACGGCCCCATCGGAGCGGTCGGCCTCGGCGCGGGCGCCTCGGCCCTATACGCCAAACCGGGCCAGGAGATCACTTTCTACGAGATCGATCCGGTCGTGAAACGCATTGCATCAGATCCGAGATATTTCACGCACATCGCCGATTCACCGGGAAGCGTAAGCATTGTGATGGGCGACGCGCGCCTTTCGCTTGGGCGCGCGCCTGACGGGCACTACCGGATGTTGATCCTCGATGCCTACAGCTCGGACTCGATCCCCGTGCACCTTGTCACACGCGAAGCGCTCAAGCTGTACCTGAAGAAACTGGCGCCAGAAGGGCTCATCGCGTTCCATATCTCCAATCTCCACGTAAGGCTCCGCCCGGTCGTGGGGAATCTTGCGCGCGATGCCGGATTGGTGTGTCTGTTCCAGGAGGACGCCGACCTGAGCGACGACGAAGCGGCTCAGGGCAAGGCGCAGTCGCAGTGGGCAGTCATGGCGCGTTCGGAAGCGGACCTCGCCCCGATCATCGACAACGGACGCTGGCGGCGCGAAAACGGCGACCCGTCCGCGAGGGTCTGGACCGACGACTACTCGAGCATCGTGAGTGTGCTGGACTTTTCGCTCAAGTGACACCCCTTTTTCGCTTGCCTGCCGCGGGGTCCGATGCTACAAGATTTCGGGTGTGCAAATGAGCATTTACGGTGCCCGCGCAACCGATTTTCTGCCCTCCGGCGGCCTGGTCATGGTCGTCGGCAACTACGGATCGGGCAAGACCGAAGTGGCGGTGAACATGGCGCTCCGGATGTCGGAACGCGGCGCCGGGGTTTCGATTGCGGATCTTGATATCGTCAATCCGTACTTCCGTTGCCGCGAGGCGCGCGACCTCATGGAGGCGCACGGGATCAGGGTGGTCATCCCGCCCGGCGCCCAGGTGTCCGGCGATCTGCCGATCATCCTCCCCGAGATCAAGGGCATGCTTCGTCCGGCTGAAGGGCGGGCGAGCATCTTCGACGTGGGCGGAGACCCGGTCGGGGCAAGGGTGCTTTCGAGTTTCCGCGAGCATCTGGACGGCGCCCCGTACGAGCTCTGGCAGGTCATAAACAGCCGGCGGCCGTTCACCGGGGACGTGGCCGGATGCCTCAGGATGCGGGCCGAGATCGAGGAGTCGTCGCGCCTGAAGGTCACGGGGCTCATCGCCAACAGCCACCTTGTGGGCGAGACGACGACCGAGGTGATCCTCGAAGGCCACCGTCTGGCGCGAGAGGTGTCCGAGGCCGGGAAGGTTCCCGTCGTGTTCGTTACCGCGATGGCCGAACTGGCCGATTCGCCGGAGCTTGACGCGATCGACGCGCCGGTCTTCCGCATTGAACGCCGTATGCTGCCCCCATGGCTCAGGGCGTGTGACGAGAGAGAAGACCCGACAATGCCAGCCGCGCGGCCGGTGCCGTTGGGAAGAGCGAGGGAGTTCTGATGCCCAAGATCGAGATTTCCGTCGAGCGATGCAAGGGGTGCGAACGGTGCAACGACGCGTGTCCCGCCAAGATCCTCGGGATGACGCAGAAGCTCAACGCGCGCGGCTACAGCTACGCGCAGGTCAACGACCGGCGGAAATGCCTCGGGTGCCGCCTCTGCGCCATCAACTGCCCGGACCTTGCCATCGAGGTGTTCGCCGAGGGCACGACGTACGAGTTCTTCCACTACTGACGAGGTTGACGCATGGCGAAGGTCCTTATGAAAGGCAACGAGGCCATAGGCGAGGCCGCCATACGCGCCGGCTGCGTCCACTTCTTCGGCTACCCCATCACCCCGCAGAGCGAGGTGCCCGAGTACCTTGCAAAGCGCCTGCCCGAGGTGGGCGGCAAGTTCGTCCAGGCCGAGTCCGAGGTGGCGGCCAGCAACATGATCTATGGCGCCGCAGGTGTCGGTGTCCGCGTGCTCACCACGTCGTCTTCGCCCGGCATCAGCCTCATGTCCGAGGCTCTCTCGTACATCGCCGCCTGCGAGCTCCCGGTGGTCGTCGTCAACGTCATGCGCTCGGGCCCGGGTCTCGGCGGAATACTGCCGGCCCAGAGCGACTACCTGCACGCCACCAAGGGGACCGCGCACGGCGACTTCAAGATGATCGTGCTCGCCCCCGCGTCGGTGCAGGAGGCGGTCAATCTGGTCATCCTCGCCTTCGAGCTTGCCGAAAAATACCTGAACCCCGTCATGGTCATCGGCGACGGGATGATCGGCCAGATGATGGAGCCGGTCGAGTTCCCCGTCGAGGGCGTTGGAAAGCCGCTCGACCCGGGCAACTGGGCGCTCACGGGCTGCAAGGGGCGCGGGAAACGCATCATCAACTCGCTCTACCTCGATCCCGAGATCTGCTACCGGCACAATCTCAAGCTCACTGCCAAATACGAGGAGATCAGGAAGGCCGAGCAGCGTTTCGACACGTACAACACCGATGGGCCGTACGATCTCCTGGTCACTGCGTTCGGCATGACCTCGCGAATCGCCCGTACCGCCATCGACGAACTCGCGCAGGAGGGTCAACGTGTGGCGCTCTTCAGGCCCATCACGCTCAACCCCTTCCCGTACGAAGCTCTCAGGGCCGCGGCGTCCAAGGCGAAACGGGTCCTCGATCTCGAGATGAACATGGGCCAGATGCTTCAGGACGTGAGGATGGCGCTCGGGCCGGACGCCGCGATAGATTTCTTCGGCACGGCCGGCGGCGTTGTGCCTTCGCCCGACCAGTGCCGGGAGAAGATGCTGGAGTCGATCTCGAAAACGGGCTCACGGCCCAAGGCCAAAGGCGCAAGGCGGAATCCATGAGGAAGGTATTCGCATCCACGGCCGGGCTCACCGACAGGCCGACGCACTACTGCCCGGGCTGCACGCACGGGATCATCCACCGGATGGTCGGCGAGGTCATCGAGGATCTCGGAATCCGCGAACGCACCGTGGGGATCGCGCCCGTGGGGTGCTCGGTGCTGGCCTATGAGTACTTCAACTGCGACATGTTCGAGGCCTCGCACGGCCGCGCGCCCGCTGTCGCAACTGGCGCCAAACGCGCGCGACCGGACATCATCGTCTTCTCGTATCAGGGCGACGGCGACCTCGCGTCGATCGGCATGGGCGAGATAATCCACACGGCCAACCGGGGCGAGAAGGTCACCGTCATCTTCGTGAACAACGCCATCTATGGCATGACCGGAGGCCAGCTCGCCCCGACCACCATGCCCGGCCAGTACAGCACGACCACGCCCAGGGGCCGCGACGTGCGCGATTGCGGCTATCCGGTGAAGATGGCCGAGATCATTGCCCAGCTCACCACGCCGGCGTTCGTTGCCCGCGGATCGACGCACACCCCGCGCGAGATCATCGCCACGAAGGCGCTCATCAAAAAGGCGTTCGAGTACCAGGTGGCGGGGACGTGTTTTTCGCTTGTCGAGGTGCTCTCGATCTGCCCCACCAACTGGGGCCTCTCGGTGCGCGAGTCCGAGAAGTGGCTCGAGCGCGAGATGCTCCCGTACTATCCGTTGGGCGTCAAGAAGCGGCCGGAGGACTTCGCGGAGGTTTCGGCAGATGCCAAACACTGATACTGAGGTACTCATGGCCGGGTTCGGCGGCCAGGGGATGCTGCTGTCGGGGAAGATCCTGGCCTACGCCGCCATGTATCAGGGGCTCGAGGTGAGCTGGCTCCCGAGCTACGGCCCGGAGATGCGCGGCGGGACGGCCAACGTCACCGTGTGCATCAGCGAAAAACAGGTCGCCTCGCCGTACATCGCCCAGCCCCGGGCGCTTCTCACCATGAACCAGCCGTCTCTGGAGAAGTTCGGCCCGCGCGTCCGGCCCGGAGGGCTAATCATCATCAACTCCTCGCTCGTTCCGATCAAGTCCGACCGCGCCGATTGCAGGGTTATCTACGTCGCCGCGAACGACCTTGCGGCAAAGGTAGGGACCGGCCGTGCGGCAAACCTCGTGATGCTTGGAGTTTACGTGGGTCTTTCGGGGGTCGTCGACGCGAAGGTGACCGAGAAGATAATCGAAAAGGAGTTTTCGGACAAGGTAAAATTCATCCCCGCCAACGTCGCGGCGTTCCGGGCCGGGCTGGAGGAGGGAGTCAACGCAAGGGCAACCAACAGGTGACCCGCTCGTATGAAACGATGGGTGGCACGGACAAAGGAGCGATGCGGGTTTGTCCGTGTTCGGATCCGCGCCCGCACGCACGGACAAACCGGGTTTGTCCGCGGCACCCTGTCGTGCGCGGACCAACAGGGTCAGAACCATGAACGCACCGCAGATTGATCTGACGCGCGTGGACGGGGTTCTGGCGCGGCATCCGAAAGGCGACCGGAGCGCGCTGGTCGACGTCCTGCACGACCTCCAAGCCGAGTTACGGTACCTTCCGGAGGCCGCGCTAAAAGCGGCGGCGAAACACCTGGAACTGGCGGATGCCGCCGTATTTGAGGTCGCGACGTTCTACACCGGGTTCCATCTTGCGCCCCGCGGCGAGCACATCTGCACCGTCTGCATGGGCACCGCCTGCCACGTGCGCGGCGCGCCGCGCCTGCTCGAATCACTCGAGCGCGACCTCGGCATTAAAAGCGGCGGCACGACCCCGGACATGCTTCTTACCGTCGAACAGGTCAACTGCGTCGGCGCCTGCGCGCTTGGGCCTCTCGTGATCCTCGACGGCGAGTACCAGGGGAACATGACCTCGGCGAAGCTCCAGAAGCTGGTCGCTCCGATCAGAAAGGCGAAGACCGCGTGAGCGGCAGGGACCAGAATCTCAACCGCAGAGAGCGCAGAGACCGCAGAGGTTCTCCGCGACGGCCATGCTTCACCTGCCACCCCCCGTTTTCCGACTGGTCCGTCCGGCCTACGCGCCGAAGGTGCACGACTCTTGAGCCCGGGGCATCGCCCCGGGTTGGGGTTGGGATTGTTGTTGGAGCCCTGACAGGGCGAGACTCCCACCGTCGGGTCTGTCGAGTCCCGTGTGTCGCCCCTTCAGGGCTTCGTCGATCTTTGGACGCCAGAACCTGGGGCGTTGCCCCAGGCTCAAGAGTTGTTGCGTTTTCAACGCTTCGTCGATCTTTGGACGCCAGAACCTGGGGCGTTGCCCCAGGCTCAAGAGTTGTTGCGTTTTCAACGCGCCGGATCGGGAAATCCCTTCTCTGCGGACTCCGCGGTTTCTGCGGTGAAATGAGCTGCCGCCGAGTCGCCTCTGGTGAGGACGTGAGATGACCGCATTCGCAAGCTCAAAAGACCTCGACGCGTACCGGGAGAAGGTCGTCAAGAGCCGTCCCAAGGGCCGGCGCGAGATCGCCGTCTGCGCCGGGACCGGGTGCAAGGCGTTCGGGTCCTTTAGGCTCCTCGACGCGTTCCGCGACGAGCTTGCGGTGCAGGGCCTCGACAAGAAGATCGTGCTTCGACCCACCGGCTGTCACGGTTTTTGTGAACGCGGGCCGCTGGTCCTGTTCTTCCCGGAAGAAACGCTCTACCAGCGCGTGAAACCGGCCGACGTGAAAGAGATCGTCGAGCGCACGGTGAAAAAAGGCGAGGTCCTTGAACGGTTGCTTGTCGAAGACCCCGCGACGGGGAAAAAGTTCAGGACCGAAAAGGAAGTCCCTTTCTACAAGCACCAGCGCCGCCTCGTTCTCAAGAACAACGGCCTCATCAACCCCAACACCATTGATGACTACATCGCAATCGGAGGCTACTCGGCCCTCGCCAAGGCGCTGATGATGGGGCCGGAAGCCGTGCTGGCCGAGGTCAAGAAGGCGGATCTGCGGGGCCGCGGGGGGGCGGGGTTCCCGGCGGGGAAAAAGTGGGAAGTGTGCCGCTCGCAGCCCGGCGACACCAAGTACATCGTCTGCAACGCCGACGAGGGCGACCCCGGGGCGTTCATGGATCGCTCGGTCATAGAGGGGAACCCGCATTCAGTCATCGAGGGGATGATCATCGGTGCATTCGCGATGGGCGCGCACGAAGGGTTCGTGTACGTCCGGCAGGAATACCCGCTGGCGGTCGAGCGGCTGGTGCTTGCGCTTTTGCACGCGCGCGAGCACGGGCTTCTGGGAAAGGGCATCCTGGGCTCGGGGTTCGCTTTTGACATCAAGGTGAAAAGGGGCGGCGGGGCGTTCGTCTGCGGCGAAGAGAGCGCGCTCATCGCGAGCATCGAAGGCAGGCGTGGGGTCCCGCGCCGGCGGCCGCCGTACCCGGCGGTGTCCGGCCTGTGGGGAAAGCCCACCAACATCAACAACGTCGAGACCTGGGCCAACGTCCCGCTCATAGTCGGAAACGGCGCCGACTGGTTCCGCGGGATCGGCACGGACGGGTCCAAGGGGACGAAGATCTTTTCGCTCGTGGGCAAGGTAAACAATACGGGACTCGTCGAAGTCCCGATGGGGATGACGTTGCGAGAGGTCATCTTTGACATCGGCGGCGGGATCCCCAAGGGCAAAAAGTTCAAGGCGGTCCAGACGGGCGGGCCGTCGGGCGGGTGTCTCCCCGAATCCAAGCTCGACATTCCCGTTGATTTCGACACCCTGGTGCGCGAGGGCGCCATGATGGGTTCGGGCGGGATGATCGTCATGGATGAGAACACCTGCATGTTAGACGTCGCCCGCTACTTCCTCGGGTTCCTGAAGTCCGAGTCGTGCGGGAACTGCACGTCGTGCCGCGACGGCCTCATGCGCCTGCACGCCCTCGTCGCCGACATCTGCGAGGGCCGCGGGACCGAACAGAAGCTCGCTTTGGTCGAGGAACTCGCGGCGACGGTAAAGGCTTCGTCGCTTTGTGCACTGGGCGGCACGTCGGTGAACCCGGTGCAGTCCACGATCAGACACTTCCGCGACGAGTACATGGCGCACATCCGTGACAGGAAGTGCCCGGCGCATGTGTGCAAGGCGCTCATCACCTACTCGGTCAACGAAAAGTGCAACGGTTGCCACGTGTGCGCCCGCCAGTGCCCGCAGAAGTGCATCGCGGGCGAGATGAAGGGGATGCATACGATAGACCAGCAGAAGTGCATCAAGTGCGGGATCTGCAACGATGTGTGCCGGTTCGACTCGATTTCGGTGGCGTAACCCCACCCCCGAGGGATGGCATGTCGATTAGGCTGACGATAGACGATGTCGAGGTGAAGGCGGAACCCGGCGAGTATGTGCTTGCCGTGGCGCGACGCGAAGGGTTCGCGATCCCGTCGCTCTGCCACCATGAAAGCGTTGCGCCGATCGGGGCGTGCCGCGTGTGCCTCGTGCAGGTCACGTTTGGCGGAAAGACCACGCTGAGCACCTCCTGCAACATGCTTGCCGAGGAAGGGCTGCAGGTCGTGACCGATACGCCGGAGGTACGGGCGCACCGGGCGATGAACCTGGAACTCCTGCTTGCGCGGGCCCCCGGTTCGGCGCGTGTCCGTGAGATGGCGCGCCAGTACGGCGTGACGCGCACGCGCTTCCCGCAGGTTGCCGAGTCCGCTCTCGCAAACTGCATTCTGTGCGAGCTGTGCATGCGCGTGTGCTCGCGCCTCGGCCACGACGCGCTGAGCGCGATCGGCCGCGGCGACAAAAAGCGCATAGGGCCGCCTTTTGGGACTCCGTCCGAAAGATGCGTGGGGTGCGCCTCGTGCCGCTCCGTCTGCCCGACCGCGTGCGTCTTCGTGCGCGACACGGCGACCTCGCGGACGATCTGGGGAAAGACTTTCGAATTCGTGTTGTGCAAGAACTGCGGCGCGCCGGTCTTGACCCGGGAGCACCGCCAGCACGCGCTCGCGCATGCGGGCCTGCCGGAGGACTACTACGATGTCTGTGAACCCTGCAAACAGGCCGACGCCGCCGGACGCTTCGCAAACGTCGTCTGGTGACGCCCTGCGGGTGCTCGCCGGGATCTCCGGCCGCGTCCCCGCGGGCGCGGCGCGCACGGGGTCGGGCGGCGGGATGCTCACCGTCATTCCGCGCAACTGCGTCGGGTGTCGGACGTGCGAGCTCACCTGCTCTTTCGTGCACTCGACCCACGGCCGCCTCGCCCGGAGCCGCATCAAGGTCCGGGAGGTCGGCGAAAAACGCTTCGTCCAGATGACTTGCCTCCAGTGCGTCGAGGCCGCGTGCGTCGCCGTGTGCCCGGTTGAGGCGCTCGCGCGAAACGAAGCGACTGGAGCGATCGAAGTCCATGAAGGCCGCTGCGTGGGATGTTCGCTTTGCGAGAAGGCATGTCCGTTTGGTCACATGCGCTTCGACCCGGAAGCCGGGCTCGCGGTGAAATGCGATCTGTGCAAGGGGGAACCGATGTGCGCCCGATTCTGCCCCAACAAGGCGCTGGAGGTACGCTAGTCCATGGAAGAGATCATCATCAAAGTCCCCGAGGGCAAGGTCCTCGTCTCCGACGCCCGCTGTCCCAACGGGCATTCGCTCATGAACCCCCAAAAGCTCATGTCGGGAAAACCCGCCGTCACCTGCGAAAACCGCCTCCGCAGGAAGACCGGTCTCATCCATTTCAACCCGTACTACGGCATCTTCGAATACGAATCCGAGCTCATCCTGAAACCCGGCGACATCGTCGACCTGTCGTGCCCCGAGTGCGGGGTCCGGCTCGAGGTCGAGGAACTCTGTTCGGTCTGCCACGTCAATCTTTTCGCCCTCCATCTTTCAAACGGCGGCGAGGTGCGCGCCTGTCCCATGGTCGGGTGCCACAACCACAAGCTCATCCTCGTCGACCTCGACGCCCAGTTCGCCGCGTACTACAACGACGAGCGAAGGCCGAAAATGTAGGATCGCTTCGAACGCCCGTGTTTGACGTCGCGTAGCCCGCGCGCTAATGTAGTGACGTCACTACAGGAGGTGCCGGATGCGCATCGGCCTTCGTGAAGCAAACCAGCATTTCTCAAAGACGATCCGAAAGGTCCGGGCGGGCAGAACCGTGGTGTTGACGGACCACGGCCGGCCCGTCGCAGTCATCAAGCCATTCGAGGAAGGAGGGGGCATCGAGGAAAAGTTCCAGCAACTGGCCGAGATGGGCATCCTCCATCGCCCGGTCCGGACGGGAAGACTTGCGCCGATTCGACCGATGGCGGCCGGGGGCAAGCCGGTCTCCGACCTTGTTTCCGAAGAGAGGGACGAGCGATGAATCCGCCGCCCGTCCCGACGTACTTCGACACGAGCGTGCTTGTGAAGAGATACATCGAGGAACCCGGGTCCGCGCAGGCCAGACGGCTTCTCGACGGCGCCCATGTGTGCACGTCCGCCATCTCCCGCGTTGAGGCCGCGTCGGCATTCAGACGAAAGTACAAGATGGGCGAGATCACCGAAGCCGACTTCAAAGAGTTCCTCGAGAGATTTCGCAAGGACCGGGAGCTATTCGAGTTCGTCGCGGCAACCGACGAGATCCTGGAACGCGCCGAGGAGATGGTGGCCCGCTCGGCCGTGCGTTCGCTTGATGCGGTCCACGTCGCCTCCGCCGCCTTTCTCCAGGAAGCCGCAGGCATCCGCCTGCCGTTCATCACCGCCGACGACCGCCAGGGCGAAGCCGCAGGCGCAGCCGGATTGAAAGTGATCTTCGTGCGCGCCAGATGACCGCGGTCCTGAAGCAACCGCGTCTTCCTGCCGACGCTCTTCGCGAAACCAGGAATCGCATTTCGACCGTCGAGGTCAAATGTGACGGTGAACCATTGCGCGAAACGCAGGTCGGATTTCGACAGATGATTGCCGACCGTTGCGGTGCTGAACACATCCGGTTGTGCTGCGAAGAAAAACCAAGGCTGAGGAAACAGAAAAGTGGATCTTCTGGAAATGTGTGACAGGCGGCGTTTTCAAGAGGGATGACGCCCGTTCTGATAGGCAGTTATCCTCAAGCACTGGGACCCGGATCATGTGCGCTCCTGCTTGAAGGAGCGTGCGATGCCGGACAAGGTCGGATTTCGCACCTGGCACTCTGGCCGGTCGTGGTGACAGGGCGGCGGAGGGGACGGCGTTGAATCGTCATTCCGACGGCACACAACGCAACCCCGTTGGGGTTGGGTGGATGTTGGCCCGTTCGAGATCCCAGGGTAGCCTTCGGCAACCCTGGGCTGCAATGCACAACCCCCTTGGGGTTGGCGCTCGTACGGGGCCATCATTCATGACGGCCGGCGTTATGGGACTGGATCGGGCCGGCGGTTCCCGA
>JACRCP010000280.1 GCA_016218965.1 Deltaproteobacteria bacterium
AGGTACTCCGTCCACACGCCGTTGGGGAAGACCGACTTGGTGCGCCGTCCGGCAGCGTCGTACTCGAAGCGAGTCACTTGGCCATCGGGGTCGGTGACTTTGACGGGCCGGTTGTTGCGGTCGTACTCCCACTTCGTCACGTCGCCTTCGGCGTCGGTGATAGCGGAGCGGTTCCCGTTCTCGTCAAACTCGTATTGAATGGTCTTGCCGAGGGCAGAATCCGTCATCGAACGCAGGCGGTTCAAATCATCGTAGACGAAGGTGCGGGAGGTCGCCGCGAAGTTGATGTTGGGATCAAGATGTCCCTCGAAGGTCTTGTTGCCTTTCTCATCGAAGGTGTACTGGACTCTTGTCCCATCAGGGTACTCGATTTCAGAGAGGCGGCGGTTGTTGTCGTAGCGGTAGATCGTCGTAAAGCCGTTGCCGTCCGTCCGCGTCGCACGGGAGCCGGTGGCGTCGTAAGTAAACGTCGTTTCAATCCCAAGCGGGTTGATCTCCTTCGTCAACCTGTTGTTCAGATCATACTGGAAGTACGTGGTGCTCCCGTTGGCATCTTTGACGCTCGTGCGGTTCCCCCGCTCGTCAAAGCCGTACTCCGTCACTCCGCCGAGGGGGTCCATCACTTTCCATAGGCGCCCGAGTTGATCGTACAAGTACGTCGTTTCGTTGCCGAGGGCGTCGATGGTCTTGGACTGACGCCCAAGGTTGTCGTACTGCGTTGCGGTCACCGAGCCGGTCGGGGAAATGGTTTCGGTCGCCCGCCCGAGGGAGTCGAAGCGGGTGACTGTGGTGTTGCCGAGGGCGTCCGTTGCCGAGCACACGCCGGAGGAACCACCGCCGCCGCCAGCAGTATCAAGGTTACTCTGCTGGGACGGCGTGACCCCGCCGCCGCAACTCGGACAGCCCACGTCGGCGCAGTAGCCTTGGCGGGCGGCGTTGCCGAGGGGGTCAACGGTCTTCACAAGCTGGTTGGACTTGTTGAACTTGAATGCCGTGGTCGAGCCTTTGGCATCGGAGCGGGCAACGACATTCCCGTTGCCGTCGTAGTTCGTGTGCGTCGTGTTTCCCGCCGAATCGGTCGCCGACACAAGGCGGTTGTGTTTGTCGTACCGGAAAGTCGAGGTCTTACCCACAGCATCCGTCGAGGTCAGGCGATTGCCGTTGGCATCGAACGTGAAGCTCGTCGTGTTCCCTTCGGAATCCGTCATCGAGAGCACGCGGCCTGCGGCGTCGCTGGTCATCGTCCGTGAATTCCCCGCCGCGTCCGTGAAGCTCGCCAGATTGCCCCAGCCGTCGTAGCCGATTTCGGTCAGGTTCCCGTAGGAATCCCCCATCCCCGAGATGTTCCCGCTCTGGGCATCGTAGTGCAGCGTTTGGACGGCCCCTCCAGGCTTGTGGATTTCCGTCGGCTGGCCATACGCGTTGTTCACGTAGGCCGTTTCGTTCCCGACGGCGTCCATCGAGGTGAGAAGATTTCCCGTGGGCGTGTACGTGTTCGACGAGGTTTTCCCCTCGGCGTCCGTGACGGTCAGGACGCGGCTGAATGTCGGGTCGTAGGTGTACGTGGTCGTGTTGTTGAGCGCGTCGGTCTGGGTGAGGAGATTCCCCCTCTCGTCGAGCGTGTTTCGCGAAACGTTTCCCCTCGCGTCCCGCTGCTCAACGACGTTCTTGTTCTCGTCCCTGAGGTACTCGACTTTGTTTCCTTCGCCGTCGATGTACAGGGTCTTTGCGCCGTTGGCGTTGTACCCGTAGACTTCCGTGTTGCCGTTGGCATCGACGTACTTCGTCGTGCGGTTCACGAAGTCCGTTTCCGCCGAGCGGATGAAGCCCTCAGTGTCCACGCTCCGGCTCCAGCGGCTGGCTTCATCGTAGTACACGTAGGCGGTGTTGCCGTTCTTGTCCGTCTTCGCAATGAGCTTGTGCGTGCTGTCGTAGGTGTAGCCTTCCGCGTGGCCGAGGACATCCGTCACCGAGACGAGGTCCGCACCCGAGTACGTGAAGGCTACCGTCCGCCCGTACAGGTCCGTCACGCCCGTCACGTGACCGTTCGAGGTCTGGAAGGTCAGCGCAACCCGCCCTGCGGCGTCCGTCACCGTCGAGGGCAGCCCGTTCGCGTACTGGATTGTGACGATGTTCCCATTCGGCTCGGACATCGAGAGGAACTTCCCCTCAGGGCCGAACTCGCGCACGATGCCTTCCTTGCTTCGCAGAGTGAACCCGCCCGCGTGCCGCGTGAGCGTGTCATACACACCTGGTGGGTTGGTGTAATCGCTCGTGCCGTTGGGCCGAAAGACCTTTTCGATCCCATTCTCTTTCGTCCACGTCACGTTCCCGCCGGTGTCCACGCTCATCCGCTGCCCATAGCTCCACCCCCACCCCGCGCCCAAACCAAGGTCCGCGCTTTTGATGGAGTTGTACGTCCGGCTGAACACGACAGGGATTCCGCGGGAGTTGACGGTGAGGTCTGTCTCGGTGAACGTGAAGTTGCCAGACGCCAAGTTCACCTGTGAACCGCCCCCGTCGTCGCAGCAACTCGGGCAGTCGCATTCGCCGTCGCCGCTTTCCCGCGGTTTGTTCCCCGATCCGCTGCCGCCGCTCAACATGACGGGCGTCGAACTGCCGGTGCCGCCGCTGATGATGTACTGGCCGCCGCCGATGTAGCCGCTGCCGCGCCAGTTTCCTATCGTGATCGGGTACCTCGGGACGTACACGTGCGCGCCCTCGTTCACGAGGTCCTCGATGGCGTCCAGGAACGCC
>JACRCP010000288.1 GCA_016218965.1 Deltaproteobacteria bacterium
ATACTTCGACGGGTTCGCGGGGGTCGCGAGCTACGGGATGGCGGCCGCCGCAGGCAAAAAGATCGACGTCGGGAACATGGTCGTCTTCTCGGCAGTCGTCGGAATCGTCTCGGTCGCCGCTGCGGTCTGGTCGATTCGGGGCGGGTACAGGTTCTTCGGCATCGTCTTGGGGAGCATCTCGGGGTTCTGCGGCGGGATCTCGGTCTTCTACCAGAAGGCGGCCATGCTCCACTGCCGCTGCGCCGACATCTTCGAGGACATCCCCGGCGCGCTCCGCAATCCGTACTTCTACCTGTTTGCATTGACCGGCATCGGCGACTTCGTCGTCACGCAGTACGCCCTGACAAAATCGAAGGCCGTGACCGTCGTCCCGTGCTACCAGTCGTGGTATATGCTGGTCCCGTTGGTCGGAGGGATTCTGACGTACTACGAGCGGTTCAACGTAGTCCAGGCCGCCGGCGTCGCCCTCCTCACCGGAGGGATCGTCCTTCTGTCGGTGTACGTGTCGAAGAACGAGTAGGGCGGGGCCCCCGCGGTCGCCTTGCCCGAATGGAGTACGGAGGCTCTCATGGCCTGCACACGATCGGGGTTGGCTGCAGTTTCAATTCTCGTTCTTGTCTTGTCGTGCAGTGGCGGCGGAGGGACGGAAACTGATGCGGGGTCGGGCCAGGACACCGGAATCGACGCAGGCGCTCCCGACGCCGGTACGCAAGAGGACGCCGGCCCGGCAGACGCGGGACCGCCGGACCGCGACATGGACGGCGTCTCTGACGAGAGCGACCCTTGGCCGGACGACCGGTGCTGCACCGCGGACCTCGACGGCGACGAGATCTGCGACGGCCGGGACGACGACCGTGATGGCGACGGCGCCGGTGACTTCCTTGAGCGCCTCCTGGGTTTCGCCGCTGACGACCCGGCCAGTTTCCCCGAGGTCCCCGGCGATCCCGCCGCGCGCTGCGGCGCGCTCCCTGACGCGGATCTGGACGGCGACGGTGTCCCCAACGCCTCGGACGACGACGACGACGGCGATGGAGTTGCCGATGCCGACGAGTGCGTCGCCGGCTCCGACCCTCTCGACGCGCGGGTGTTTCCCGGCGCAAAAGCCCGCATCCCCGATCGTTGCGACTTCGGCACTGGAACGCAGGGCCCGGTCTGGTTGAGGGGCGACCTACACATGCACACGACGCTGTCGGACGGCTACGAGGACGTCGCCACCACCGTCTTGATGGCCGAATATTTTTCGGACCCGGCTTTCGTTGCGCGCAACCCCGCATATGCCGGCCGTGCGCTTAATTTCATCGCCATCACCGACCACCGGATGATTGACGCGGTCTTTGACCCGGCCTTCGTCTCGAACCGCGTCCTTCTCATCCAGGCCGAGGAGTTCGGGAGCGACGGGCACGCCAACCCCATCAACATCTCGACGTTCATCCCGCACGAGCCCGTGGCGGGGGAGTCGCCGACGGCGGCCATCCAGCGCGGGATCGATCTCACGCACGCGCAGGGCGGCGCGTTCTCAATCAATCACCCGATGAGCGCGGGCGACTTCTGGTTCTGGGACGTGCGCGGCTACGACGCCGCCGAGGTCTGGAACGGGATCCTCCCCGGGCTCGTGGACGTGGCGACCGCGGGCGACATAGACGAAATGGAAAAGCGACACGGCTCGGTCAATCCGGTCTTTCGCCTGGCGCAGGCGTGGACCGCCGACGCGCTCTCGGAAGCAAACGCGCGGTTCTTCGAGGCAAATCTCACCACGGGACGGTTCATCGCGCCGACAAGCGGGAGCGACAGGCACACGATGTTCATGCCCGGGTTCCCGACCGTGTGGGTGCGCGCGCCCAAGCACACGGTCGAAGGCATTGTGGACGGGATCCGGGCGCGTCACACGTTTGTCACGCGCAGCCCCGCGGCGCCGATGGTCGAGTTCGAGGCCGTCGCCGGCGGCGTGCAGCTTCTGGCCGGCGACATTGGCGACTGGGTCCCGGGAATGGACATCGCCGTGCAAGCGCGCGTGAAGGGTGCGCCGGGGGGGCGCGTGGAGCTTGTCGAAGGAGTCGTCCTCGATGAAGCCGCGGTCCTCGACGTCGCGGCGGTGCCTCTGCCGCGGGTCGCCGCGGCGCTCGAGATCCCCGCGGAGGACGACGCCGTTGTGACGTGGGACTGGGCGCCGGCGCGGCCATCATGGCTCTACGCCCGGGTCCTCGAACGCATCGACCTCTCGAACTACAACCAGCGGACCCGCGAGTGGCTCGAGGAGTACTTCAGGGCGCGCGAGGAGGCCCGCAACCCGGGCGAGCTGGTCGCCGCCATGCTTCCCTTTGCCGACCAGGATTACCTGCTCCATCCCGACACGACGCCGTGCGTGCCGGACAAAACGCCGCCGTGGCGCCTCGAGTGCGTGCCGATGGACACGAAGGCCCCCGGGACCGTGTTCATCCCCGAGCACCTCGACAGGCCGTTCAACGTCGTGGTCCGGGACGGGAAGGCCACGGACTACGCCCTGGGCGCGCTCACCGCGGCAGTGGTGCTCAAACCACCGGGAATTCCATGAACCCCATCACGCATAGACGGGCCGGCTGGGCGGTGGCGAACGTGGCGGGCGGGATCGAGCGGCGCGATTGGGCACTCATAACGCCTGCCAGCGTGTTTCCGGATCTGGGCGGGGCCGGCCCCGCCGGACTACCACACGACCGCGACGCCGTAGGCCTTGAAGGCCGGGTCACCCGTGACGATCTGCATCTTCTCGGTCAACCCTTGGGCGACGATCAACCGGTCGAAAGCTGTCGGCGATCACGATGCGTTCCTTGTCGCACCCGAAAACCGGCCTTCGTTTTCCGTGAACGACAGGCCGCAGTTCCGCGAGCCGCCGGCCGCGGCGGGTGATGAAGAACGTCTGGCCACGGCGCACGTCGTCGAGCAATCGGGAGAAGCGCGCCTTGGCGGCATTCACTCCTATTTCCTGCGCTTTTACGGCTCCAAACCTATTCGACCAGTCCGCCATGTCAAGTCCGGATCGACGGCACTGCCGGCGGGAAGCCTTGCGGGCCGACGACGGTTCGCCTATAGTTGCGAGCAGGAGCAATGACCCCGGCGCCAAAGACATCAAGTTCGAAAACCCGCTTTTCTGCGGCGTTTCGTACATCCACTATTCCATCGAAGGGGAGCAACCCGTGGATGAGATCGCTGCCGCGGTGGCGGAATACCTCTGGAAGAACGGGTGGTTGGCGCAAAAGGCCGGGGCTGAAAGATCCGGCGTGCCGGATGGGGGCGGAGTCTGGAGGAACAGTACCCGCGAAGGTCCAGATGGTTTTCCGGGCAAACAAACGACGATGGTGTCCTTTTGGGAAAACTCCAGAAAAGATGTTCTGGCGTACACGTTGAGCCAATTCGAGTTCGAAAGTGCCAAACATCCTAGCCCAACTTCCAACCTGTGTTGAGCTTTTTCCGTACTCAGAAGGGAAAAACCGCAGTGATTCCGGGGGGCGTCCTTTGAAAAGCCAAAAGTAGTCACGAATGTTGCCGCGCCGTAATCACATTTCAGCTTGACATATTC
>JACRCP010000289.1 GCA_016218965.1 Deltaproteobacteria bacterium
AACTGCCCCGAGGGCGCCCTCCAAATCATTGACGGGAAGGTCCGCCTCGTGAGCGAGAGCAGTTGTGACGGTCTCGGCGCGTGCCTCGGGCACTGCCCCGAAGGGGCGCTCACCGTCGAGGAGGCCCCGGCCGAGCCTTACGACGAGGCGAAGGTGATGGAACGGATCATCGGCCACGGAAAAAACGTGGTGGCCGCGCATCTCCAGCACCTCGAAGACCACGGCCAAAAGGAGTACCTTGCGCAGGCGCTTGCCGTCCTCAAGAAAAAGGGCATGGATGACCCGCGGCCCAAAAAGGTCCGGCCAATGCCGCGTGGGCACGCATCTGGCGGCTGTCCGGGTTCCCGTACGATGGACATGCGGGAAGGCGGCGACCGCGAAGAGGCGCCCTCCCCCGCCGGGGTGAAGCTCCGCTCCGAGCTCCAGAACTGGCCGCTTCAGCTCCACCTCATCAACCCCGACGCCCCGTACTTCGACGGCAGGGGGCTTGTCGTGGCGGCCGACTGCGTCCCGTTTGCGCACCCGAACTTCCACGCCGAGTACCTCAAGGGGAACACGCTCACCATCCTGTGCCCCAAGCTCGACTCGGACCAGGAGGTGTATGTCGAAAAACTCACGCACATCTTCAAGAACCACGACATTCCGCAGGTGACCGTGCTCCACATGGAAGTGCCGTGCTGTTTTGGCGTGGCGCACCTCGTCCGCGAGGCCCAGACGCGCGCCGGTACGAAGATCCCCGTGAAAGACGTGACGATCTCAATCCGGGGCGATTCGCGATGAATCTTGGAGTGCGGCGGCTTGACGCCCCGACCCTTGGCGACGACGGGCGCCGCCTGACAACGATCAAAACCACGAGCAACCGATGGACGCCGAAAAGCACGACCGGGAATTTGAGACGCTGACCAGGTTCGTTTCGGTCTTCTGCCGCGACCACCACGGTACTGACGGCAGGACGGTCTGTCCGGAGTGCACCGACCTGCTCTCGTACGCGCGTTCGCGCCTGGACAAGTGCCCCAACGACCCGAAACCCAAATGCAAGGACTGCAAGACTCACTGCTACCGGCCGCAGTATCGCCAGCGCGTCAAGAAGGTGATGCGCTACTCGGGCATGCACTTCGTCAAGCGTGGCCGGATAGACTGGCTCGTGAAGTACTTCATGTGAAACCGCGGTCGATCGTCGACCAGAAGAACTCCCGAGGGGGTGAAAGGCAGCAAATCACTTGAAGGCCACCGACGCTCTGAAGGCCGAACACAGGCGGATTCTGCTCTTTGCAGACGTCATCGAAGGTCTGTGCGACGCGCTGGAACGGGGCGACCACCCCGTACCGGCGCAGCACCTCGGATGGGTGCTTGACTTCGTCGCGCAGTACACCGACACAGTCCACCACGAAAAGGAAGAAGAGGTCCTGTTTCCCCGCATGAAGCGTGCGGGCCTCGGCCCGGTCGACACGCTCGTCGCGAGCGCGCTCGAAGACCACCGGACCGGGCGCGAGCAGGTCAGGAACATGCACGAGGCACTCCGCTGGCACCAAGCGGGCGTTGCGCCGGCGGCCGCGGCTTTCTCAAGGCACGCAAGGACCTACATGTATCTCTTGCGGCATCACATTGCCGTGGAAGACACCGTCATTTTCCCCAAAGCCGACGAGATTCTCTCGAACGCAGTCCAGGAAGATCTCGCGGCCGACTGCGACGCACTCGAGGAAGACCGCCTTGACGCTGGCCGCCGCGAGCAGCTGTTCTTCCGCCTGGACAAACTCGCCGAGGTCTACGCCGCCGCGCGGGACTGATGATTGCGCCTTCTTCATTTCACCAGCGGTTGGAGCTCGCGGAACTCGGGCGTGCCGGCTTTGTGGAGGAGGTCGAAGAGCATCGTCTCGGTCGAGGTGATGTACGCGCCCGCGCGCTCCATCAGGCGGACGCCGACCTCGTAGTTAGTCCCGGTGCGCGAGATGATCCCGTCGTAGACGACGAACGCGCTCATCCCCTTCGCAATGAGGTCCCTCGCCGTCTGGTACACGCAGACGTGCGATTCCATCCCGGTGACAATCCACTGCGTGCGGCCGCTTGACTCGATCGCCTTCGTCACGTCGGCGCTTTCGCAGCACGAGAACTCGACCTTCGAGATCGGCGCCTGCCCCTTCATGACGTGCTTCGAAACCTCGGGCACCGTGGGCCCCAGCCCCTTCGGATACTGCTCCGTGATGATGACCGGCACCTTGAGCACAGCCATCGCGTCCATCAGTATCCCGATGTTCTTGCAGATCCAGTCCAGGCCCTCAGGCTGCATGGCCGCGGCCAGCCGGTCCTGAACGTCAATCACGAGCAGCCCCGCGCTCTCGATTCTGAGTCTCATCTTCCCGGCATCGCTCATGAGGTTCCCTTTCACCAAACGACTCGATCATGATGGCCGCGCGAAGGATTGTAGCGTTTCCCCCGCCCTTTTCAACCCAAAACGGCCCGCCCGGGGATGCCGAACGGACTGGACACGGTTACCGCCGCTTTCCGGCGACGTCGTTTGCCCGCCTCGCCACCCTGTGCTACCCTCCTGCCAAGAGGATTTCACCGATCACGACCACACCGACTGGTTTTCGAAAGGATCGAACGTCCGCGCCATGAAAACCCCTGTCGTTCGACGAAGGCCGTTCAGTCCGGCGGTCTGTTTCTCGTCTTACGCCGCCGTGTTCGCGGCGCTCCTTTCGGCCGCCTGTGGCAACGGGGATTCACCGTCGGGTCCGCAACCGGACGCGCGGACACATGGGGACGGCGGCGACACAGAGGACAGTGGTCAAGCGGCGGATGGAGCGCTCCCGTTCGCCCCAGCCGGGCCGGACTCTTCGCCCGACCCGATGGCAATCGGACCGTTTCCTGTCGGCGTCGCCACCGTGGACTACGTGGACCCCGGACGCATCGATCCGGCAACCGGAATGGGGCGCATGCTCCGCACCGAGATCTGGTACCCCGCCGTCCAGTCGGCGCGCGGCGATCCCCCCTGGTCGTACGATTTCAAGGCGGAGGCGGCCGAGCCGATCGACCTGGGCGCCAAGCGCGACGAGTTCATGGCCGCCGACCTCCCGCCGATCGTTTCGAGCGCCGTTCGTGACGCCGCAATCGACCGGACCAACGGCCCGTTTCCGGTGGTGCTGTTCTCGCACGGGGCGTACTCGCTTCGATTCCAGTACCTGTACTTCACCATCCACCTCGCCTCGCACGGGCACGTGGTCGTCGCGCCGGACCACGCTGGGAACACGCTGTGGGACATGATCCGCGACGGTCAGGACTCCGAGGCGCTCGGGCGCTCGATGGAAGACCGGCCGCAGGACCTCCGCCTGGTCCTGGATCAGATCGAAGCTGCGCACGGGGACCCGGCGAGCATACTCAACAACGCAGTCGATCTGGCTCACGTTGCGGCGTGCGGACACTCCTTCGGCGGCTTCACGGCCATGGCCGAGGGCTGCTTCGACCCGCGAATCAACCTCGTCATCCTCCACGCGCCGCTGGTGCGGCCGATCCCGGCCATGGGATGCGCCATCGAGACATACCCGGTCCCGCTGATGCTGCTGGGCGGCACCGACGACCGGACACTCCCCTGGCCCGAACAGGTCTGCACCTACCGTCAAATCGAGAGTATCGAGAAGTACCTTTACGAGGTCGAGCGGGGCGGGCACTTCACGTTTTGCGACCTGTGCACCTACGATTTCGGAGGCGCCACGTTCGTCGAGGGGCCGGATCTCGAAAACGACGGCTGCTCCCCTACCGGAAACGTGCCGTTCGCGGAGGCGCAAAAGACAGCCAACCACTATTCGACGGCGTTCGCCAACGCCCGCCTGCGCGGTTCGCCGGGCTCGGCCGCCATGCTCGTCGATCGCGACGACATGCCGTTCGACACAGTGAACTTCGTCGTCGGCGACAATTTCCCGGCGGGATACGACGGCGGCTGCGCGGAAGCGGACGGGGGCGTGGCACCCGATGCCGGCGGGAATGACGACGCCGGGGTAGCCGACGCCGGTACTGTTGACGGCGGTGTCGCCGACGGCGGCGGATGCGGGACGATCCCTGGTTGGCCGCCCGATCAGAAGACGGACCCGTGGTACCAGGGGCGCGTCTGCAGGCTGCCCGTGTGCGACGAGGGGGCGGCGAACAGTTGCCACGACTCCTCGGGGACGTGGACGCAGAAGCTCACGACGGTCAGCCATACGTGCGGGAAGATGGCCGAGGCCTTCGACCAGCGTCTCAAACCGGGGAACGTCACATTGATCCAGGACGTGACCTTCAACTCGGTCGGCGAGTGCGAATACAGCCCCGACCACGCGCTCGTGGGCGTGGTCAAGGGCGCGACGGGGATATCTTGCACGGTCGGGACTGAGCCGGACGGGCTGGGCGGCACCATCACAAGAATGGAGACCGGCGTGGCGACCTCGTACGGCAACTACATGTCCGGGACGGCACGGGTCTTCCTGTTCGACCTGCCCATGGGCACACCCGATTGCTACGCAGATTTCGAGCTGCGGTTCGACCGGAACTGAACGCTGCCGCCGACGCAGGCGGTCAGATAAGCGCGGTGCCGAAGTAGCGTTCGGCGCGGTCGGGGAGGACGGTCGCAACCGAGCGTTTGCCGTCGGCGAAGTGCATGGCGCACCAGACGTTGGCGCCCGACGACGTCCCGACCAGAAGGCCCTCTCTGCGGGCGAGCTGGCGCGTCGTCTCGATGGCGTCCTCGTCGGTCACAGTCATCACGATGTCGATCTTGTTGCAGTCGACGACGTCCGTGACGAAACCGTCGCCGATGCCCTGGATCATGTGAAGCCCCGGCTCCCGCCCGAGGAGCGCCGAGTTGTTCTTCGGCTCGACGGCGACGATCTGGACCTTGGGGTTCTTCTCGTGAAGGAACCGCCCCACGCCCATCGGCGTCCCGCCGCTCCCGACGCCCGCGACGAAAACGTCGACCCTCTCCTCCACCTGCCGCCAGATTTCCGGACCGGTCGTCAGGTATTGGATCTCCGGGTTGTTCGGGTTCGTGAACTGGCCGGGGACGAAGACATCGGGAACCGTCCGCCTTATCTCGTCGAGTTTCTCAAGGCACGCCGGAAGGCTCTTCTCGGCGGGGGTGAGCACCAGCTCACCGCCGAGCGCGGTGATGATCTTCTTGCGTTCCTCGCTCATGTTCTCGGGCATGATGATGATGACGCGATAGCCCTTCTGGACCCCGACCATCGTGACGCCAATCCCGGTGTTTCCCGATGTCGCCTCGGCGATGACCGAGCCGGGCCTGAGCTTGCCTTCCTTCTCGGCCATCTCGATGATGTACTTGGCCATGCGGTCCTTGATGCTCCCGCCCGGGTTCAAGAACTCGGCCTTGCGCAAAATCTCGCCCTTCGAGAGTCTGGTGATCTTGACCATCGGCGTGTCGCCGATGAAATCCAGAACTTTTCGAGCGACTGCTCTCATGAAAACGCCTCCCGCCCTCCGCGCACTTGCCTATTGGCAGGCTTCTTGCCATAGTGCAGGAGCAAGATGCCGATTGGGAGGGGTCCCTATGAACAACAATGCTGATCTAATCATCCTGCTGGCGAGACATCTTGCCGCCGGACGCCTGGAACACCAAAAAGTCATCCCGGTGCTCAAGGAGATTTGCGCCGGGGCGGAAGGGGGTCTTTCCTCTCAGGCACTCATTGAGGCGTTAGGCCGCTCCGATCACCCTGCAACCGCATCGCTTCGGAATGAAATCCTTCGCCAAGTTTACCGCAGCGCGTACGACTGTTACCGGCGCAGGGAGGCGGGCGACCGCGTCAATCTCTCCGAGTGGACCGATCTATCCCATCTGCCGCTGCCGCCGCTCGGTTGGCGGGACGACGGCGCCCTTGTCACAGCCGCCCGGCGGCTGGCCGAACTGGCCAGGGCCCGTAACTTCCTCGGCACGCTTCCGGTCGGGCTTCCGGTTTTCGGTGACCGGATAGAGAAACTCTACGAAGAGGCGTTGACCGCCTTCAAGGCCCTGCCCGGACGGTGGACTCACCTGCTTCCCTCAAAAGAAGGGTTCTTCTGGAAATAGTGTGGGTAAACCCGCCGAAGGTCATTTCTGAGCGTTCGTAGATAAAATCGAGGGCATCGCCAGCTCTTGGTACAAGGATGTTGTCTACACACCTTGACCAGGAGCCAGGAGGATGCCCGACGC
>JACRCP010000286.1 GCA_016218965.1 Deltaproteobacteria bacterium
GAACGGCGCGACCTGGCCCGCGGTGGAGGCCTCCTGGGACGTGGACCAAAACGTCATCCACGCGGCCGTCGTGGGGGGTGAGGCCGCGGAGGTGGATCTCTGGTGCACCACCGGACTCGCCGTCAACGACCGGGTCATCGATACGCTGCCCGACTGCACGACCGCGACCATGCCCGCGGTCGACGACACCGACCTCAGGGACGGGACCTGGGAGCGTTTCCCCATGGCCGCGACGCCCGACGGTCAGTGGGAGGCCACGCCTCCGGCGCCTGCGGTCGCCTACCCCGCGTGCCTGGTGCGGTTCCGCACCGCCGACGAGAAGGTCGCGACCAGTCTCCCGCTGTTCTCCAAACCCCTCTGCGCGGCCTACGACTTGCCCTTGGAGTAGCCGTGCACGAGCATCCGGAGTTCAAGGGGCCCATTCTGAACTGCGGCGGCTGAAAGGCGCAATGATAAACCTCGGACAGTTCCCATTTCCTGTTCTCGTTGCATTCGCGGCGGTTGTCCCGCCGTCGGGTCTGACCACAAAAGCGTCTTTGGGTGAAAACCGTGCGTTCTCAACGACGCCCGCCTGGGGCAGGGTAACGAGGCTGTTGTCAAACCGCCGCGCGGCGTGTATCGTTTGCGCCCCATGTCGGACCGCGTCCAAACCATCGAGTGCCTGATCGCCCTCACCGCGCTTCTCTGCACGGCCGGGTGCACCCGCACCGACGGCGCCCCCGCGCTCGACGACGGAAAGGCCGCGGAAAATTGCGCGGTGGACCTCGACTGCGGCGGCGGCCGGTACTGCAGCACCGACCGGCGCTGCGCCATCGACTGCACCTCGCCCAGGGACTGCGTCTTCAAGATGGCCGATCCGTCAGTCCCCAACGAGATGGACTGCTCGCCATGCGGCCGCTGCCTTCAGAAAGGGGTCGAGGACGTTTCATGCCGCCTCGTCACCGACGCCCCGTGCGAGACCACGGCCGACTGCCTGCAGACGGCCGGCCGGTCCACCGTGTGCGGGAGCCGCGGGATCTGCGCCCCGTCATGCACCTCCGACGACGACTGCACCAATCAGGGAAAGGGTTGGGCCTGCGGCGGGGACAGCGCGGGCGGCTGGTGCGTCCGGCGCTGCTTTAGGGAGACCGACTGCGCGTATCACGGCTGGCACTTCCGCTGCGACCTCCCGCCGGGGATGGACATCGTTGCGAACGCTGACGCCGCGCACCCCGCCTACGGCGAGTGCATCCCCCGCGGGGGCGGGATCGACTGGGGCGGCGGTGCGGACCCCGACCGGCCGTCGTACTCCTACCGCGGCGTGTGGGGGGTGGTGTTCAACACGGCGGTGCGCGTGACGGGCCTCCCGATCATCACCGTGCAGGACACCGTGTGGCACCAGATCGCCCTCGCCAAGGTGACCCAGGACGGCGACGGGATCGTCATCCGGCAGAAGCTCTGCGCCGTCGATCAGAAAAACTTCAACGAGGACGACTCGACGCCGTACGAGTTCGAGCACATGATCATCCCCGACGCCTTCATCGACAGCATGCCGATCTTCGCAAGTCCTGCGGGCGCCGTTCCGGCACTGGTCCCCGGGGGGACCTTTGTCACGGACGTGATGCTCAACGTGCGCGGGGCGCGCCTCGACGACCCGGCCAACGATTTGCTCCCCGCCCGCGGCGACCTCTCGCACGCCTGGGACCAGGACCGCGACGGCAACCCGGGGCTGACGACGATCGTCTCGGGGGTGTTCTCGGGCGACGTCTACAACGCCCAACGATGGTGGATGGTCTACCATGCCGTCGCCGTCGACCGCCACCACCTGCAGGGGCCCGTCGATCACGGCTTCGAGAACAGCACGCTGGGGGCGAGCAAGAAGGAACTCCTCTACGACCTACAGACGCTCAAGCACCCGCAGAACGACCGGAGCTACTTCAGGGCACAGCGCCTGCCCGACACCGCGTCTTGTGCCGGCGTCATCGAGATCTCGAAGAAGGGCCCCGGCACATGGCTGAAATTCAAGCCGCACTACGATGCGAATGAGCGACCATAAACCGCAGACCCACGACCGTTGAGAATGAAGTGGTTCAGGTGGTTCAGGGGGAAGGGAGCGCAGATGAACGTCCGGATGTGGGCCAGGGCCGTCTACATCATCCCGCACATCGAGAAGGCCGAGTGGGACGGCCTCGACCTCGTGTCGCGGTGGCTCATCGCCACGCGGGCCGCAGTTCTCATAATGACATTCTTCTCCGCCGCCATCGGCGGTATCATCGCCTGGCGCGACGGGAACTTCAGTTGGCTTCTGTGGGGCGTCTGCACACTTGGCCTCTGCCTTGCGCACGCCACCAACAACCTCCTCAACGACCTCATCGACCATGTCTGCGGCATCGACACGGGAAACTACTTCCGCACTCAGTACGGTCCACAGCCGCTCGAGCACGGCCTCATGACGAGGGGCGGCATCCTCGCCTACGCCGCCGCCACCGGCCTCGCGGCGCTTGCGTGCGGAACGTACCTCGTCTGCGTGCGCGGCCCGGCGACGCTTGTCCTCATCGCCATCGGTGCATTCTTCGTGGTCTTCTATACGTGGCCGCTGAAGTACATCGGGCTGGGCGAGTTCGCGGTGCTCGCAGTCTGGGGCCCCTGCATGACCGGCGGGATGTACTATGTGCTCACCGGCCGTTGGGACTGGAACGTCTCCGTCGCCTCGCTCCCCTTCGCCCTCGGCGCCACGAGCGTCCTGTTCGGCAAGCACATCGACAAGCTCGAGGCTGACCGGGCCAGGGGTGTCAGGACGCTGCCCGTGCTGCTCGGAGAGGTTGCGGCGCGCCGGACCAACGTGGTCCTGATGGCATTGATGTACGTCGCGGTGATCTACCTCGTGGCGGTGAGATACTTCACGCCGGCGGTGCTCGCGATCGTCTTCGCGCTCAACATCTACCGGTGGTCGGTGATCGTCTACCGCCGGACCAGACCCGCCGCTCCGCCCCGGGAACTCCCGCCCGGCGTCTGGCCGCTCTGGTACGTGGCGTTCGCGTTCCAGCACAACCGCCGTTTCGGGATGCTCTTTCTCGGCGGCCTGCTCGCCGAGCTGGTCATCCGCCGCCAGTGGCCGGGCTGGTGGGCGTGATCCTGGTCTTCGACATCCACTCGCACTTCCTGATCAACGCGTACCTGTTTGGGAGCAGGAGTACCCGCCCCGCGATCCCTGCGCCCAGGTGTTTTGTATCCCGTACGGTTCAAGGCCCGCCTGTTCCTCCGACCGCGAGTGCGGGCCCGGGATGAAGTGTTACGACGACTCCTGCATCCCCGAGCACGAACACCCCGAGTTTGCGGGGCCGCTTGAAAACTGTGGCGGCGGGAACGTGCAATGATGAACCGGCGTTCCGAGGATTAGGATGCTCGCCTCGGCGTCCGGGGGCCTTGATTCCCGCATTTGAAATTGTTACCCTTGACCCGTGGGATCGTTTCGGAGAGTTGTTTCCTGCGTCCTTGCCTTGGTTTTCCCCGTCCTGGCCTGCGGCGGCGACGAGTGGGGCGATGACCCTCAAGACGCGGCATGCGGGCCCGACACACCCTGTGCCGAGCCGCTCTGGTGCAGCGCGGCCGGACGTTGCATCAAGGAAGGCACCTGCCTCGTGGACGAGGACTGCGAAGCCGGGATGCTCTGCGACGCGCAGAATCGCTGCATCCCGGCGTCGGGGCGGTGCGGAAGGAGCGTGGCCGTGCCGCCGGACTTTCTCATCGTGCTCGACCGCTCGTGCTCCATGCAGCCGGCGCTGGGGCAGACCACGAAATGGGGCGCCGCTGTAGAGGCTACCGTCGGGCTCGTCGAGAACTACCGTGGAAGGCTGCGCTTCGGCCTCATCCTTTTCCCGGACACCGAAAAGCCCAATTGCGATCAGCAGGTCACCCATGCCGCCCTCGGCGATGCAAACGAGGACGCGGTAAAGAACCTCCTCCAGGCGGCGCTGGACCCGGCGGACGGGCTGTTCCCGGACGGTCCCTGCGTGACCAACATTGACACGGCCATGTCACGGGCTTCCCTGGAGATGTCAACGCCCGACGGCCGGTCGGGATTCGTCCTGCTCGTCACCGACGGCGTGCAATCCGAAGGGTGCGGCGGCGACGCGGGCGATGTCGAGACCGAGAAGGTCATCGCGGAGTTGTACGCCCGGGACGTGTCGACGTTCGTCGTCGGTTTCACGGCCAAGGCAGACGGGGCGCAGCTTGACAAGTTTGCGCGTGCGGGAGGCAGGCCCAACGACGATCCCGAAATGGACTACTACCTAGCCGAGGATCAGGCGGGCCTGTCCGCGGTTCTGGACACGATCGCCCGGAGCACGCTCGAGTGTGGCTTTGCCCTCGGTTCTTCGCCCCCCTGTTCTGGCGAGGTCTATGTCTTTTTCAAGAGCGGCGAGGAGTACCAGAGCATCGCCGGGGGCGGGTCGGACGGATGGACGCTTGATCCGACCATGCAGAAGATCATCTTCTCGGGCACTGCCTGCAGCGTCCTTTCGGAGGGACTGATCACCGAGGCGCACGTCGTCTTCGGACTCGGCTGCGGTTCGTCCTGTCAGGGGCCGCAGTAGACGAAAATTGCCCGGAGAGTACCCGGTCTCGGCGCCGGCGGCTTTCGACGGCAGTCATGCATACACGGCGCCTTGTGGGGCTGTGAGGAACCGGGACGAGGTTTTTCGGATGGATTGTCTGGCCGAGTATCGTTGATGTGGAGGCCGGCAGTGGACAGAACAAAAAACGTTCCGGTGTTCGTTTTCCTGCTTGTTGCCGTCCTTTGGCGCTGTGGCGGAGGTTCGGCCGGCCAAGAGGATGCCGCGGGAGACGCGGGAACTGCCGACACCGGCGTTTCCGACGTTGGAATCGCCGATATGGGGCTGCCGGACACCGGCCGGGACGGCGCGGGAGAGGATGCCGGCCCCTCAGAAGACGCGGGATCACCAGATACGGTCGTCCGCCTGGCGCAGTCGGCCTGGCCCATGTACCAGCATGACCCGCGGCACACCGGAAGAAGCGACGTGGTCGGACCGGCGGGACGGTCGGGTGTGGCGCCGGAGCTTGTCGCAGGCGGACCGGCCGGGATGCCGCTCACGCCCGACGGTCTGCCTGCCGGCCCACCGCCGGCCGCGGACGGCGAGGTGTGCTGCGGGGGCTTCTGGGCGCCGATCACCATCGGGGCGACCGGCGATCTGTTCATCGGCAGCATCTTCCGCTACGACTTCGATAGCATGGCGTCGTACTTCGCCGGAGAGCAGAACCCCGACGGCATCCCCAACCCCGGCGAGGTTGGGCCGTCGGGACTCTTCTACTCGCTCTCGCCCGAGGGGGTCGTCCGCTACCGTTTCGACAACGACATCGGCAGCGCGGCGATCTCGGCCATAGAATCCGGGGCGCTCATCACCAGCGACGGGACGGCGATCTTCGGCAAGGACGACGGTCACGTCTACGCGCTGGATCCTGAAGGCAAGCAGCTCTGGCAGTTCCCGGCGCCCGGGCCGACCGATCCGTTGGTCGACGTGTTCGACACAAGAGACGGCCCGTGCACCCTCGACCGGGCGTACGGCGACCTTGGTACGTGCTACCTCGACGGGAAGACCTGCCAGGACAACGAGCAATTCGGCCC
>JACRCP010000290.1 GCA_016218965.1 Deltaproteobacteria bacterium
CGCAAAGATCGAGCCGGGGCTTCTTGAGATGCTCAGGATTCATGGCCTTGGCCCCAAGCGCATCAGGCTCATTCGAGAGACGCTCGGAATCACCACGTTGGGCGAACTCGAATACGCGTGCAAGGAAAACAGGCTCAAGCTTCTCGAAGGTTTCGGCGAAAAGCTTCAGGAAAATGTCCTTCGGGGGATCGAGGACCTCAAGAAATACAAGGACCGCCACCTCTGGATCGAGGCGAGTCAGGTCGCGGCACAGGTCGTGGCGCTCCTCAGGGGGATGAAAGGCGTATTCGACCCCCGGGCGGCGGGGAGCCTCAGGCGCTGTCGCGAAACCGTCGGCGACATAGACATCCTCGCCGCCGTCGAGCCGAAGGACAGAACGCGTGTGGCCGCCGCGCTCACAGGGTCGAAGCTTTCGGCCTCGGTGATCGCAAGCGGCGACACGAAGGTGTCGTTCAAGACCCCCGACGGTCCAAACTGCGACGTGCGCATGGTGACCCTCGCCGAGTACCCGTACGCCCTTCATCACCTGACCGGAAGCAAGGAACACAACACGGCGATGCGCGGGCGCGCCCAGAAGCTGGGATTCAAGATGAACGAGTACGGTCTTTTCAAGGGCGAACGGGTCATCCCGTGCTCGTCCGAAGAAGAGATCTTCGCCGCGCTCAAGCTCCAGTACATCCCGCCCGAGCTGCGCGAAAACACTGGCGAGATCGAGGCGGCCGAAAAAGACGCCCTCCCGACGCTCATCGAAAAGGACGACATCAAGGGCGTCATTCACGTACACACCACTTGGAGCGACGGCAGAAACACGCTTGACGAGATGGTCCGCGCCGCAAAGGACCTGGGGTTTTCGTACTTGGGGTTGACCGACCACAGCAGAAGCGCCGCCTACGCCGGAGGTTTGAGCCCCGAGAAGGTCCGCGAACAAAAAAAGGCGGCCCGCGAGGCCGGTGACAGATTTGGCATCAGGGTTCTTTTCGGGACCGAAAGCGACATCCTGGCCGACGGCTCGCTCGACTACGACAACAAGACCCTCGACCTCTTCGACTTCGTCATAGGCTCGGTCCACTCGAAATTCAACATGGAACGCGGCGAGATGACGCGGCGGATTCTCAAAGCCATGGAAGACCCGCACCTCTCGATCGTCGGCCATCTCACCGGCAGGCTGCTTCTGGCGCGCGAGCCATACGAGGTCGATCAGGAGGTCGTCTTGCAGGCCGCGGCGCGCTTCGGCGTCGTCATGGAACTGAACGCCAACCCCAACCGGTTGGATCTCGACTGGCGGATGCTTCGCGAGGCCGCGCGTCTCGGGGTCCTCGTTTCGATCAATCCCGACGCGCACGAGATCGAGGGCCTCTCGGACACCTTCACCGGCCTGGGGATCGCCCGCAAGGGCTGGCTTGCCGCAAAAGACGTCGTAAACACCCGCAGCGCCGACGAGGCGCTTGCGGCGATGAAGAGGAAGTGATGCCCAAATCGCCGTCGGAAGTGAGATCGATCCTCAAGACCCTCCACCGCATGTATCCGCAGGCGCGGACGGCGCTTCGGCACGGGGACCCGCTGGAGCTGCTCGTTGCGACGATTTTGTCGGCGCAGTGCACCGACGTGCGCGTAAACGAGGTCACGAAGACTCTTTTCAAAAAGTACCGCAAGGCGCAAGACTATCTTCGCGTCCCGCAGGAGGAACTCGAGGCGGACATCCGGCCGACGGGGTTTTTCAGGAACAAGGCGCGATCGATCCAGGGGGCGTGTCAGAAGCTGCTTTCGGATTTCGGCGGGAGGGTCCCCGGGACGATGGACGAGCTCCTCAGGCTCCCCGGCGTCGGGCGCAAGACCGCGAACTGCGTTTTAGGGAACTTCTTCGGAAAGGCCGAAGGGATCGTCGTCGACACGCACGTCCTTCGGATCTCGAAGCTCGTCGGTTTCACGCGACAGAAGAGCCCCGAAAAGGTCGAGCGCGACCTGATGAACCAGATCCCGAAGGAAGAGTGGATTGGCTTTTCCAACATGCTCATAGACCACGGCCGGGCGGTGTGCAAGGCCGGCAGGCCCGACTGCCCCAACTGCGGGTTGAGGAGATGGTGCGATTTCGGGATGAAGGCGGTCGGGGCCTGAGTCTTGCGGCCTGTTCTCGACCATCCGTGGAACCTTCGGGTTCCCGAGGCGCGGGAGGTTCAGGAAAAACTGGCGCCCAGGGTCGTCTTCAGACCCTTTCGGAAGCGCAGGTATCTCGTCGCGGGGACCGACGTGTCGTTCGACGACGAACGTGGTCTTGCCGTCGCGGGCGTCGTGGTGGTTTCGGTGCCGTCACACGAAACGGTCGCGGAAGCGTGGGCGGAGCAAAGACTCACGTTCCCGTACGTCCCCGGGTTTCTGTCGTTTAGGGAGATCCCCGCGCTTCTTTCGGCGTTCGAAAAGGTCGAAAGTCAGGTCGACTGCATCATGGCCGACGGTCAGGGGATTGCACACCCGCGCAGGTTCGGGCTTGCATCTCACCTCGGGATGGTGCTCGGCGTCCCGACGCTCGGGTGCGCCAAGAGCAGGCTCATCGGCGAACACGGCGAACCCGGTTTCAAAAAGGGTTCGACAGCGCCCCTGCTCATCGGTGAGGAAACCGTGGGCGCGGTCGTGCGGACGCGCGACGGGGTTTCGCCCGTCTACGTATCGGCCGGGCACAAAATCGATCTCGAAGGCGCCGTCCGTGTGACGATCGAGTGCGCGGTGACGCGCATCCCCGAACCCACGCGCCGGGCGCATACGCTCGTCACGGGTGTGAAACGCGGTAGCGCTCGAGCTCTTCCGGCGGAAGCGAATAGACGCAGCCCGACTCGTCCGAGAGCATGAGCGAGCCGTCGAGCGTCTGTTCGGCGTCCATGGACGAAAGTCTTGCGATGAAGTTGGGGCTTTGCGAGGCGGCCATGGACTCGCACGCGCGGATACCGGCGTCGATGGCCGCGCGGGCCGTTTCGCACTGCACGCGGCTCACTCGCTCGTGCGACCCTGTGTGTCTTATGCTCGCCCACGCGCATCGGCCGCAGTAACCGGCGTGAGGGCACCCGGCGCAATCCGGGGCGAGCGACTGCCGGACCGAGTTGAACGCATGCGAGTCGGGCGGGGCCTTCCAGCCCGTCACGACGTCGCCGATCGCGTCGGCGGCCGATCCGACGAACCTCCAGCAGGGATAGATCTTCCCGTCGCAGTCGACGGCGAACAGGTGGCTTGCCGCCCCGCAGAACAACCCTGCGTCGGGCACGTGTCGTCCGCGCGCGAGCGAGTCGAACGCCGGTACGGCAAGCCCCCGCCCGGCGGCGACGCCGGCCGAGTACCAGTCGGCAAACCGCTCGAGCTCGCGCCGGGCGGCCGAAAACGCCGGCTGGTCCCAGTGCGGGTCGGTAAGGTCAAAGGCGAAACCGAGCTTTTTGAACCCCAGATCGGCTATGTACGTCGCGTTGTCGAAAAAATGCCGCGCCGACGCCGCGGTCACCGTCATCCTCACGTAGACCGCCGGTTCGTAGGCCGCGAGTCCGCAGATCATCGGCTCGACAAGCCCGTACGACGGGCCGCCGTTTTTGGTGGGCCGGACTGTGTCGTGGTGGTCGGGCGGGCCGTCGAGCGAAAGAGAGATTCGCGCCCCGAGGCCGCGGAAAAAGTCGAGCCGCGCCGGATCCAGAAGCGTCCCGTTGGTGTTGAGCGAGAACGTGACTGCCGGGATCTTCCTTTTTGCGTCCGCCGCCACCGATTCGATCAGATCGAACCGCGTGAGCGGCTCGCGTCCGAAAAAGCCGATATCGGTCGAGCGTGCTCCGCGCGAGGCGGCGTGGGCGGCGATGAAGTCGAGCGATCGCGCCGCCGTTTCGGCGCTCATCGTTCCCTGCGGGGACTCCGGCCGGTAGTAGCAGTACGCGCACGACAGGTTGCAATCGCCGGTTAGATAGAGCGCCCAAATCTGCCGCATGGTCATGACCGTCACCCCCGAACTCCGTTTCAAATGTAGAACATCGGAGCGTTCAGCCCCTGGGCCTTCTCGGTGATCGTGTAAAGGTCGACGGAGTTCAGGCGTTTTTCGAGGTCGTCGCCTATCTCGGTCCACACACCGGCCAACAGCTTCGCCGTCAGGCTCTGCGACGCCGGTGCAAAACGCATCACCGGACCTTCGATGGCCCTGACGATGTCCCCGAGCGAGATCTTGGAGGGGATGCGTCCGAGCTTGTACCCCCCCTCCTTGCCGCGGAGGGCCTGCACGAGGCCCGCCTTCTGCAAGACGAGCATGATCTGCGTCAGGAACTTCAGAGGGACTTCCTGCACGCGGGCGATCTCGCCGGCGGTGACGGGCCTGCCGGCGTCGTACTTCGTGGCGAGGTGAATCATCGCCAGAATGGCGTACTGCGTTTTGCTGGAGACTTTCATTTCCCTCCAACCCGGCCGCATCCTACCCCAACGGCGTGCAGGGAGCAAACAATCCGCGTGCCCCCTGTGCTTTGCCCAGAAAATCTGGGCGTCGGTGGATTTTCATCCTTATGGGTGGCCGGCCGCCGGCCATGAGTGTTTGGAGTATGCCGCGGAACGCCGCCGCCCGACGCGCCCTTCCACCGAGCCTCGGCCTCTCGTTATGGCCGGAGACCAGAGCCGAGGCCCGGTTCCAGTGCGCATCGGGGGGCGGCTTGTCGCGCAGACGCGCGTACTCCGGAATCCAGCGTGCTCATGAAACCCGTCGTACATCCCGGGGTGCGCCAGTGGTTGTGCGAGGCGGCCCGCCGATAGCTGATGGCTGAAAGTTTGAAGAAGGATGGATGGTGCCCAGGGACGGAATTGAACCGCCGACACGTGGATTTTCAGTCCACTGCTCTACCGACTGAGCTACCTGGGCACCGCTGCGCGGCGGCCTCCGCCAGAAAAACGCAGGGCCGCCATTCTAGACACGAAACGCCCGAAGTCAAGAACGACGACCTGCCCTGGAATTCGGAGTAGCTCCCGAATCCATCGGCAAGCCGGTGTCGGGTGCGCACTGTAACCGGGTCTCGGCTTGTCTCACCGGCCATATCGAGGACCGAGACCCGGTGGAGGGGCGCGCCCGACGCCGGCGCTCACGGGCGTACTCCGAATGCCAAACCTGCCGGCTCCCCTGGGAAACGTTTTCCGAATCCCGGAACGCCTGTGACCCTACCTGTAGATTACCTCGGTCGTCGTGTCGAGCGTCTGGGGCGAGAACTGGAAGAGCGCCGAGGCGCCCGAATAGACGATGAACGCCCACTCGCGTCCCGGGTTTATCGAATCCTCCGCCACGCCGATGTCGGTGGGCATGAACGACGCCTCGGGCGGAAACAGCGAGAACGCGTTGAAGGTGATCCCGAACGCAAACGTCATGTCGCGCACCGACGGTTGCGTGCCGTCCTGAACGGTGAGCGCAAGGTGCGGCTTGTCGGTCTCGAAGGCCGGCGGGAAAACGAACTGGGTCCCCGGCGCCGCGCGCCCCAGAATGCCCAGGCCCTCGATGAAGACCGTCCACAGCCCCTTCGGGCGGACCTGCCACGGGACCGCGCCGGAAACGCACGTCGCCGGGGGCATCGGACCGGCGACGGTCAAAAGCGTCTTCTCGACGGCGGTTACCTGGAATTCCGACGCCAAAATGGCCGAGCCGTCGTCGCACGCCGTTCGCGGCGCGCCGTCGGGACCGAGGATCACGAGCCAGTCGCTCCCCGCCTCGACGCCCGCGGCGACAAAGTCCCGGCCGGCCTCCGAAAACGTGGATGGGTCCGCGGCGGCGCCCGAGGCCCCGGAAACGACGACACCTTCGAATGTCACGAACCCGGCGGACCGGTTCACGAACTGCCGCAGGAGTCGCGAGATGGCGACACCGTAGTTCCGGTCCGAACGGTCCCAGCCTTCGATTCGCGGGTACGTCGCGAAGAACTGCTCGCTTTGCGTAAGCGTCCTGCCCCCGACCGAAAGTTCGGGGACGGAGATGGTCGGGGCGGTGGTTTCGGCTTCGACAAACAGGCCCTCAAGCCCCGCGTCCCTGCCCAGAAACTGGACGCCCGAAGCGTAGGTGTGTCTGGCGCAACCCGAGACGTCCAGCGCCGACACCCCGCCGTTGACCATCGAGACGAGCGCCACTGTGCCCGGACAACCGGCGGCCGGGTCGGCCGCGAGGGTGCCGCCGAGGGACGTCGCGGGACTCAACGCCATTGCGTGCGGCACGCCCGACACCACCGGGAGCATTTCGCCCAGGGGCCGCGCCGCCGAGAGCCCGAACTTGCGCGGCGTCAGGGTGTCGAGGTCGACGACCCACACTCCGGAGGCCGACTTGGACGAGGCCAGCAGGATCCGGCCCGCGCCGGCGCTCTCGGGGACCGCCTTGACCAACTCGGTCGGATAGCCCAGGTCGATTTCGGTCACCGACTTCGACGCGGTGTCGACGACGGCGACCGCCTTCCCCGAACGGTTGGACAGAAACACCGTGTCGCCGTCCCCGCTCACGTCGATCCTGCCGGGCACGCCCGGAAGATCGGCCTCCCAGATGACCGAGTGCAGCGCGGGGTTCGCGACGCCCCCCGGAAGGTATCTGGCGGTGTCCACGACGACGAGTCTCCCGCGGTTGTCGCCGGTGTCCGCGGCGACATGAAGGCGGGTCGCGCCCGCCGACCGGCTGAATGCGGCGGCGAGGTCGGTCATGACGAGCCCCGTGTAGATCCGTCGCGGAAGGCCGGTCTGCGGGTCGAGGTTTGCGAACCCGGTGCCGTTCCAGACCTCGGCGCCGGCCTCGGCGTTCAGGGCCGTGTCGATGACCGACAGATCGCGCGAGGCCGAGTTGATGACATACACCCTCTGTTGGTCGCCTGACACGGCCATCCGGGTCGGCCGCGAGCCCACCGGAATCACGAGGGGGAAGTACGGAATGGGGGCCTCCTGAAATACCCGCAGCGAGACGTCCACGACCTTGACGTTGTCCTTTGCCGTGTCGCTCACGTACACGAACGTGTGCGCAAGCGGGTCGGTCCCCGCCGAAGGCGCCGCGGCGGCCACGCTGTGCGGCTCGACGAGGTTCCCCGCCGTGAACGCCGACGGGCTCGAGCACCCCGTCGCAAGCGCGCAGAAGATTCCGCAGCAACAGATCGCCGCCGCCGCCGCTCCCCGCCCCGTGATGTTTCCCTCCACCCTCAACCCTTCACCATCCTAGTATTCCCCCTTTGCCTTCACCCGCGGATTTCCGATGACCGCGAGCGTCTGGTGCGCCATGGTGGCCGGGTCGATCGAGACCACCGCAACGGTCGAGTTCTCGAAATTGGCGACGAGCGCCCGTTTCCCCGCCCCGGTGTCGTAAAACGCCATCCAGTACGGCCCGTCGAATCCGTCCCGCAGGAGGGCGATCTCGTAAAGCGTTTCGGCGTCGAACACGTGAATGTAGTCGTTGTCGGTGCAGGCGACGTAAAGCAGCCGCCGCGCCGGGAGGTCGTTTTCCCACATGAACAACCGCTCGGGCCAGATCCCGGCCGGCACGTAGTCCATCGCCTCCACGTACGGGGTCCCGGCCGAATCGGAGCCCACCGACATCCTGATGAGCGCATCCGGCGCCCTCGTGAGCAAAAAGAGCGTGCCGCCGTCCGGGGTCATGACCATCGATTTCTGCTCTCCGCCGCCGGCGACGTACCCGATGTCAAACAGCCATCCCGCCGTCCCGCTGGTGGCAAGCGATGCGGGGTCGCCGGCCCCCAGGACGTTGGCACCTTCGACGAGGAACCGGTTCGTCGCGAAAAGCCTCCCCGAAGCCGTAATCGCGATGTCGGAGATCCCCGAGGGCGACTGGCCGCGCGAGAAATCGGCCGAAAACACCGGCCCCGCAGCGGACGGGTCGGCCGACTCGGCCTCGATGCAGGACACCACGCCGAACTTGAGGTGGGCCACATACACGCACCCCGCGTCGGGGGTGACCGGGTTGGGGCCGTACGCGAGCGTGAACGGGTCGTCGGAACCCGAGGAAATCAGGTGGCCCTTGTGACAGTCGCCGACGAACTCGGAGGGCTGCGCTTCGGGGGTATCGGCAGTCGAGCCGCGGCAGTCGAGCCTTGCGCCGCCTTCGGAGACATTGAGCCACGCCACCGCCCCGTCCTGACGCTGCGACACGAACAAACGCGACGCCGCCGGGTTGAAAACCGCCGTCCCCGCGAAGTTGCCGATCCTGACGGTCGAGTCCTCGACGATTGCGCCCGAGAATCGGGTCTGCGCGCACGTCGTGCCGCCGCAGCCGGTGCCGGACGCGTCGGCGAGTATCTCCCGATCGAGTTCGCCGAGATCGATTACTTTGATCGTCCCGTGCTTGTAACCGAGGTCAAAATTGCTCGACACGACATAGGCGTAACGCTGCGACGGATGGACGGCGATCGAGGTCGGGAAATAAAACGTCCCCGGCGGCTGCTCGTCCTTTTCGGTGGGCGAACAACCGGTTGCCGTAATGACGGCGGCGAGCACGAGGGCGGCGGCGGTTTTGAAAAACACAGACATCAGCGCGCGTATCTATCACGCGCCGGACCGGGAAGGCAAATCACTCGTCGTCTTTCCCGCCGACGACGGCCCGCAGCGATGCCTTGCCGCCCTTTATGGACACCTTGAAGTCTATCGCGTCGGTTTTGTACTTCTGTCTGAGCGAAGGGACCTGTTTGTCGAGCTGGCGCGCGAAACCGTCGAGCGACACGTTGACGTCGCGGTCGCCAAGCGTGCGCCGCGCCGTCACGTAGGCGTCGTAGAGCTCCCGCACCCTTTCTTTGGGGATACCGCCGCCCTGTTGCGGCGGCGCGGCCGACGGACGGGGCGGGGCGGGAGACGGACGAGGCTTTTCGGCGGGCGCGGCAGGGACGGCGGGCTTGTGCGGGGGTTTTTCGGCCGCCGGCGGCGGAGCGGCCGGGCGCTTGTGAGAGACAAGCGCCTCGTGCGCCGCCTGGCCGATCTCGTCGTCGAGCGAGCCGCCGAGGTACTCGTCCATCGAAACGTACCCCTCGCCCTTTCGTTCGGCCTCGCGCGCGATGGCCATGTCGCGCTGGACGAGCTTGCGCTTGTCTATTTCACGCTGAAACGTCCCTTCCTCCATCTGACGGAGGACCCGGTCCCAGTACGTCTGGTAGGTGGTGAGCTTGGTGGCCACCGTGCGCAGGCGGTACTGCATGGCCGAGTTCGTGATGAACGCGGTGTGAAGCTGCCGCACCACCCGCTCGACCGCCGCCCGATCGCCGCTGGGCTCCTTGCGCTCCATCCCCGAGAAGAACATCTCGTACTTCTTCTTGAGGGCCTCGATCATGTGATCCAGGCGTTCTATGTCCTCCGATGCGCTCATAGTCCAAGCTCCATCGGCCCCGATACTACACCATACCCGTTTTTCGGGCCAGTGATCCCATGGTAGCCGCCGGGCGGCGCCCCCGGATATATGGGGTCAGACACCGCCATTTGACACATGCGCGGGCCGGGGGTAAGGTGGGGGCATGGCGAGGCAGAAACGGGAGGATTTCGCGGGCGCGTGGCATCACGTGATGCATCGGGGGGCCAGGCGCGCCCCCATTTTCAAGGTCCCGGCGGACTGCCACGGGTTTCTGGACGCGGTCAAGGAGATGGTTTCGAGGTTCGGCGTCGAGGTCCACGCCTACGCGCTCATGCCCAACCATTATCATCTGCTGGTCCGGAGTGTATCGGGGAACCTCTCGGAGGCGATGCAGTATCTCAATGGGACATACACGCTGTGGCTCAACGCGCGGCACCAGTGGGACGGGCCGGTGTTTCGGGGCAGATTTCGGAGCCAGTTGGTGACTGCCGAAGGCCACCTGCGCATCCTGCTCGCGTACATCCATCTCAATCCGGTGGAAGCGCACCTTGTGACGCGGCTGAGCGACGACGCGTGGACGAGCCACCGGGCGTACATCGGGAAGGAAGAGGCGCCGGAGTGGCTGACGACGAAGGTGTTCCGTGACCTTCTCGGCGGCCCCGGAAAACTCCACGAATTCGTGCTGTCGTACCGGCAGGGGGTGCACGAGTATCCCGGGGACTTCAACCCGGAGACGGGGCTTTTCGGGAAGAAGGCATTGGCGGCCGGGGGCACCGGCCGGGCCGCGGCCAAGGCCGGAGGTCGGCGGGGGTCTGTGGGCGAGCACCGGCGCCTGCGGAATCCGGATGCGGTGATCGAGGAGGTGCTGAAGCTCACCGGAGCGACGATGGCGGATCTGAAGCGATCGGAGTCGGGACCACGCGCGAACCCGGCGCGGAGGTTTGCGATCTGGGCGCTGAATCGGAGCAGCGTGCTCGGCCAGCGTGAGATAGGGAAGCTGCTCTCGGCGTCGCACAACCAGGTGACGGCGCTTCTCGGGCGGCTCAAGAAACAAGGCGCCGCGGAGCCGGTGAAGAGCTGGATTCGTGACTGGCTCGCCGCCGAGACAGGCAAGGCGCATGTGTCAAAAGACGGTGCCTGACCCCCTATTCCCTTCAGCATCGCGTGGTACGTTCCGTGACGGTCCCAGACCGGAGGTCAACATGTCGGGTAAGTCGCTTTCCTCGCGTTGGTTCGGTTGTGCGGCGGTGGTCGCGACTGCCGTTTGCGCCGCAGCGTGCGAACCTTCCAACCAGCCGAGATCCGATGCCGGTCAATCCGAGAATGATGCGGCCGCACCGGCTGAAGATGGCACAGTCGTTTCGGATGTTGGAATGGGCGACGTGGCCAACCTGCCAAGGGATATCGGTTCGGACTCCAGCCAAGATGGTGTCTTCGCTGGCGACGCGGGGGCGGAGGTGCGCCTGGATGCCGGGGATGACGACTCCGGGATCGGCGATGCAGGCGATCTTGAAGTCGGCTATGACACGGGGCAGGCGGACGCGGGTGCCCAGGACGCCGAAGTCGTCGACGGCGGCGTTGAATGTGACGGAGGGGTATTTGATGGAGATGTGGCTTTGGTGACTCGCGTCGAAGGCAATGAGGGTTGTTTGGGCTACATCTCCGAAGGAGACAGGGACGTTGTCGTTCGTGGGAGCGGTGTTGCGTTCACCGTGACCCTCACAAACATCTGCGCCGCAGCTCTGCACATCAGCTCGCCGGATCTCCCACCAGTTTCCCTGTGCAGCACGAGTCACGGCACGACCTGCGAATACCGCGAACACGAAGGCGGCGGACCCTGCAAGTTCGTCATCCACATTCCCGGGGTGAGGCAGCAGATGACTTTCGACAAAGATCTCCTGCCCGGCGAGAGTTACGTGGAGGAACTGGCTTGGTGGATTCCAAACGACCCGAACGGCCCTTGGACGCCGCCGGAGGGCGTGTATGATGTATTCACATTCGGCCCGGAGGTTGAAAAGAACGACGGATCTTTGGAAAGGGTGCGTTTCGCCGTGCCTCTCGTGTTGAGAATCGTCGCTCAGCAGTGACGACGCGGCCCGACAAGTGGCCGTAACCATCTGCTGGGGGAGCTTGTGCCGACCCGAGGGCACGGGAGCACTTGGCCGTTGGACGGCCTGCGTTGCTCCCCTACATCCGTCGCAACGGTCAACGGCCGCCCGCGCCAGCCAATCGACGAGGCGACGTTGGTTCGAAACCCAGGTTGAAAATCCAGGTTGAAAACCCTTGCGCCTCCGTTGCCGGGCAGGTAACATCTCCCGCGTGCCGATGAAGATCACGGTTCGTCTGTTCGCCACGCTTTCGAGGCACCTGCCGCCGGGGGCTGTCAGGAACTGCGCCGGGCTCGACGTGCGCGAGGGGGCTACGGTGGCCGAGGTGATGAACGGGCTGGGGCTTGACGACAAGTTCCCGAGGCTCGCATTCGTGAACAACCGGCGCGAGAAGGACGCCGCGCGTTCCCTCAAGGACGGCGACGACCTGGCGGTGTTCCCGCCGATAGGCGGTGGCTAGTGGCCAGGGCTGCACTGCCATGTCGCGACGAAGGCTGATAGCTGAAAGCTGAAAGCTGAGGGCTGAAATGAAGGGCAACTGGAATCGGATAGTCGGCATCGACCTCGGGTCGGGCAAGACACACGACATCAGCCTCCCCGAGGCGGTCTGGCGCGACCTCATCGGCGGGTCGGGGGTCGGGGCGTGGCTCTTCATGCAGCACACCGCGCCGAAAACTGACCCGCTTGCCCCCGAGAACCCGCTCATGATACTTGCCGGACCGATCGTCGGCACAACGCTCGCGGGCTCGTCGCGGTTTGCGGTCTGCGCCCGTTCGCCGCTCACCGGCATCTGGGGCGAGGGGACGTGCGGCGGGAACTTCGGTCCGATGCTGAAGTCGTGCGGCGTCGACGGCCTGTACATTACCGGCAGGGCCGCCTCGCCCGTGTACCTGTTTGTCGAGGACGGGAAGGTCTCGATTCGGGACGCGGCCGATCTCTGGGGCAAGGACACGTACGAAACCGGCGACATGCTCGCGAAGCGTCACGACGAAAAACGCGCCCGCGTGATCTGCATCGGGCCGGCAGGAGAGAACCTCATCAAATATGCCAACATCAACAACGACAAAGGCGACGTCATCGGGCGCACCGGCATGGGCGCCGTGATGGGGAGCAAAAAGGTCAAGGCGGTCGTCGTGCTGGGCACGCAGAAAGTCCAGGTCGCGGATCAGGCGGCCTATGACGCGATCCGCAAGGACGTGCTCGAGAAGATCAAGAACTCGGTCCCGGCCGACTCGCTCCACTCCATGGGCACCGACGCGAGCATGGACCTCGGTATGATGACCGGCGACATCCCCATCAGGAACTGGTCGGTGGGCGAGGACTTCGACCTTTCGGCCGCGCTCGGCGGCCCGACCATGACCGAAAAGTTCCTCGTAAAACCCGCGGCCTGCCTCTACTGCACCATAGCCTGCAAGCGAGTGATGAAGGTGGCAGACGGCCCCTTCGCCATGGAAGAAGGTCCCGGCCCCGAATACGAAACCTGCTGTTCATTGGGGACGGGCCTGCACAACAAGAACGCCGAATCGGTGCTCAAGGCAAACGAGCTTGCCAACAAGCTCGGGATGGACACCATCACGCTGGGAAGCACGCTCGCGTTTGCGATGGATTGTTTTGAGAAGGGGATCATAAACGAAAAAGACACCGGCGGCGTCCGGCTCCGGTTTGGCGAGGTCGACGGCGTCTTCAAGATGATGGAGATGATCGCAAGGCGCGATGGGTTCGGCGACGTTCTCGCCGAAGGCAGCCGCGCGGCGGCGGCAAGGATTGGCAAGGGGGCCTCGGACCTTGCGGTACACGTCAAGGGGCTTGAACTCCCGTACCACGACCCGCACGGCTGGCACGGGATGGGGCTTGCGTACATGATGTCCACGCGCGGCGCGTGCCACCTGCAGCACCTGGTCCACCCCATTGAGCAGGGGATGGTCTTTTGGGATGGGGTTGGGCTCAAGGAAAACTACGACGGCCAGAAGAGCGAAGGGAAGGGGGTCCTCGTCAGGATCGCCGAGGACCTCGGCGTGCCGTGCAACGCGATGGTGCTCTGCAACTTCGTCGCGTGGACGCTTTACCCGCCGGATTTCCCCGCCATCCTGAAGGCGGTCACCGGTTTCGACTACGACATCCAATCGTACCTGGGGTGCGGCGCAAGGATCTGGCTCCTCAAGCGCGGCCTTTCCAACCTCATGGGGGTGACCTCGCGCGACGACGTTCTGCCGCCCAAGATCCTGGCACCGTACAAGGAGGGCGCCGCGGCCGGGAGTGTCCCGGACCAGGACGTTTTGCGCAAAGAGTACTACAAGGCGCGCGGAATCGAGGCCGACGGAAAACCGTCGAAGGCCGCACTGGACGCCGCGGGGGGGCTGGACGAGATGGCGAAACGGCTCTACGGATGAATGTCCAATACCCAATGTCCAATATCCAAGCAACGCACAGGAGGTTTTCATGAGCATTCCGTTCCCGAGCGAGGAGTGGATCAAGGCGTACAAGGACGCGATCAACACCAACCCGGCGTACAAGACCGCGGGGGCCGACTGGACGCACGGCGTCGTGGCGCTCGTCGCCAAGGCCAAGCCGCCGGCGCTTCCGCAGGACGTGGGCATCTGGCTCGACCTCGCGAAAGGCGTATGCTACGACGCCAAGCTCGTGACCGTCGAGGAGGCCGCCAAGGCGCCGTTTTGCATCACCGGCGAGTACGACCGCTGGAAACAGGTCATTCGCAAAGAACTCGACCCCATCAAGGGGATGATGCAGGGCAAGCTCAAGCTCAAGGGCGACCTCCCGACGATTGTGCGGGCGGTCAAGGCGTCGCAGGAGCTTGTGAACTCGGCCGGGATGGTCGACACGGCGTTTATGGACGAGTGAGGAGGCGCCAATGGGTTATGAAGCCGACCTGGCGTTTTTGTTCTACAACCCCACACGGGTGATCTTTGGCGCGGGGTCGTCCGGCGACGCTGGCGTGGAGCTCCAGAACCTGAAGTGCTCGCGCGCTCTCATCGTCACCGACAAGTACCTCCACGAAAAGACCGGCGTCGTGAAAAAGGTCGAGAAGGCGCTCGGAGGGGCCTGCGCCGGCGTGTTTTCGGACGTCCCGGCCGACTCGGGCGTGCATGTCGTTGACAAGGGCGCGGCGTTCGGGCGTGAACGCGGCGCCGACGCGATCGTGAGCGTGGGCGGCGGGAGCGCCATCGACACGGCCAAGGGTATTGCCATCCTGCTTCGCGAGGGCGGATCGCTTCTGGACTACCAGGGCTTCCAGATCCTGACGCGCGACCAGACGCCGCACATCAGCATCCCGACGACCGCCGGCACCGGCTCGGAGGTGACGTACGTCGCGGTCATCAAGGACCACGAGAAGAAGCAGAAGCTGCTGTTCGGTGACCACCACATCATCCCGAACGTCGCGATTCTCGACCCCAAGCTCACGCTCGGCCTGCCGCCCATGCTCACCGCCGCGACCGGCATGGACGCGTTCTCGCACGGGCTCGAGGCGGTCACCTCGGCCCAGCGCGAGCCGATCGCCGACGCGCTCGGGCTTCACGCGATTCGGCTGATCAAAGAGTGGCTCCCGAAGGCCGTCAAAAACGGTGCGGATCTCACCGCGCGCGGGCAGATGCTGATCGCGGCGACGCTGGGCGGCGCGGCGTTCTCGAACGCCCAGGTGGGTCTCATCCACGCGATAGCCCACGTCGTGGGCGCACGCCACGGCGTCCATCACGGCACGGCCAACGCAATAGCGATGCCGTACGCGATGAAGTTCAACAACGACACCGTGCCCGACCGATACGCGCTCGTCGCGCATGCGATGGGCGTGGATGTCCGCGGCCAAAGCGACGAAGCTGCAGGGCTTGCGGCCGCCAGGGCCATCCTTGCGTTCAACAAAGAGGTAGGCCTTCCGACCACGTTCAAGGAGGTCGGCGTTCCCGAATCGGACCTCGCGGCGTGCGCCGAAGCGGCCATTTCGGACGGGGCCATAGTCTACAACGCCAAACCGGTCATGGACCCACGCGAGGTTTTGGAAGTTCTCAAAGGGGCATGGGGGGGCGTCCTTTGAAAGACCTCAACATCACGTTTGCCCAAGAGGCCGAGGAGATCGGGCTTGCCTCCATGCTGGCGGACCTCATCCGGCAGAACGTCGCGCAAAAACCGCACAAGCGCGCCGACTTCGACAAGTTGAATGCGGTAGTGTCCATCGAGGCGCGCGACGCCGAGGTCACGATCACGCTCGAGTTCCGCAAAGGCTCGCTTCGGGTCCATGGCGGCGTGCACGGCACGCCCGACATCAGCATCGCCACCGACTCGGAGACGGTGCTTCAGCTCAGCCTTGCGAGCATCGTCTGCGGTCTGCCGAACTTCTTTGACGAAGGCGGCAGGGCGATGCTCAGGAAGATGAGGACGGGCGACCTCAAGATCAGCGGGATGCTTTGGAACCCGGTCCAGCTCGTGCGCATGACCAGACTAATGTCGGTGAACGGGTGACGGGAATTTTCCCATTTGAGATTTTTGATTTATGATTTGAGCCGCACCGACTCCAGAACATCGGATGGTGCCAGGTCGGGGGAACCGAACGGAGGTTTCGTACCAAGATGATGATCCGAACGATATTCAGCGTTGCCGCCGCCGTTTTCCTTGTCCTGGCCGCGACGACCGCCGCGGCGCAGGTGGGCCCGGTCGGGCTCATCCAGATGCCGCCGCTGTACGGCGACTTCAGGCCGGCCGACGGGATATGGGTCGAGTACAAGGTGCACGAGACCGACTCGGACACGGTCATGGAGATCAAGATCGCGGTCCTGGGGCACGAAAAGTGCGTCGTCCCTGCGGCCGGGGACGAGGCGAAAAAGGAAGCTGCGGGCAAGGGTTTCGATTTCGACACCGGGGCGGAGGGGGCCGATCTGGCCGCGCCCGGAAAACCCGACAAGAAGGGCAAGAAGGGGAAGGCCGGCAAGGCCGAAAAGGCCCCGAAACCGCCCCCTCCTCCGAAGAAGGACTGCTACTGGATCGAGGTGGTCACGCAACTCATAGACGGGCCGAGCGCGGCGGTCAAGATCTACAGCGAAGGCGACCCGCGCGACGTGAAGAACATCCGGAGGCTCCTGAACCGTGCCGGGAAGCGCCCGGCGGTCGAGGCAAAGCCCGAGGCGCTCGCAAAACTCAAGAAGTTCCCCGGCGGAACGCTTCCCAAAACCGCCAGGTCGCGCGCCAAAAAGGACGTCGTGACGGCCCTGGAAACCAACGACAAGATCATGTCGACGGTTCACGAGTTCCACGGCGATGGCGTGCCGTACGTGGTCTGGTCGTCCGAGCGCGTGCCGCTGTTTGGAGTGGCGAAGCTCCAGGCGCCGAATCTGAAGATCGACGTCATGAAGTTCGGCAAGAACTACAAGACGACGTTCCCCGACGTCAAGGCACCGGCCGCCAAGATGGAGGGCGTCGACAAACCGGGCCCGCTGGACATCCAGAAACCCAAGCAGGACAAGATCGAAGAGGTCAGGGACAAGCTCCAGGAAGACTACAAACGGCCGGACCTCGAATCAATAGAACCCGCCGTCCCTGCGCCGGAGGGGGGGGAGTAGTCTACGAAGGGAGAAGCCGATGTTGATTCACTACATTCAGGCAGCGATGGGCAGGGCTCACTACGAAATCCTTCCGGATGACGGGAGCTACTACGGCGAGATCAAGGGCTTCAGGGGCGTCTACGCGAATGCCTCAACCCTCGAAGGGTGCAGGGAAGAGCTTGAGAGCGCATTGGAGGATTGGCTGCTGTTTCGCATCTCGAAGGGGCTTTCACTGCCGACGATCGACGGAATCAGGCTCCAAATCAAGAAAGTCGCCTGATGCCGCGGCTCAAGTCCGTCAAGCGAAGAGATCTCATCCGGCGTCTGCGCGGATTTGGATTTGACGGGCCGTACTCAGGCGGGAAACACCAATTCATGCAGAGAGGCGACCTTGCGCTGGTGGTTCCGAATCCGCATCAGAGCGATATCGGGGCCGAGTTGCTCGCCAGAATCCTGCGCCAGGCCGGCATTTCAAAAAGCGAGTGGGAACGCACGTAGGCGCGGGGCCGAAGCGGCTGACAGTGGCAGGAAAAGGGCGGCCGGGAGGAGGGCCGCGCGGCAGTTTCGCGCGTTCGTTTTCAATCGCAGGTCGAAGACGCTTCGACCGGGGACTGTGCCGTCTACCGTTGCGGCGTTCGGCCGCCGCACGCCCTTACGCGCCCTTCCGGAACACCAGCCCCTCCCTTGTCGCATCCGCCGTCACGGCGTCGCCTTCTTTGAACTCGCCTTTTAGGACGGCGACGGCCAGGGGGTTCATGAGGTCGCGCTGGATGGTGCGTTTTAGGGGCCTGGCGCCGAAGGCGGGGTCCCAGCCTTCTTTGGCCAGGTACTCGCGGGCCTTCTTCGAAAGCGTGAGCGTGATCCCCTTGCCCGCGAGCTGTGCCGCTAAGCGCTCGACCTGTATGTCTACTATCGCTTCTATCTGCTCGCGGCCCAGCGAATTGAAGATGACCGTCTCGTCCACGCGGTTCAAAAACTCCGGCCTGAAGTGGGCTTTCAACTCGTCGGCGACGCCCCGCTCAATCTCCTCGCGCGAAAGCGACGCCTCCTGGAACAGTCTTCCGCCCAGGTTCGAGGTCATGATGACGATGGTGTTCCGGAAGTCCACCGTGCGTCCCTGGCCGTCTGTCAAGCGCCCGTCGTCCAGAAGCTGCAAAAGGACGTTGAACACGTCGTGATGGGCCTTTTCGATCTCGTCAAACAGCACGGCGGAATAGGGGCGCCTGCGGACCGCCTCGGTGAGCTGGCCTCCCTCCTCGTAGCCCACGTACCCCGGCGGCGCGCCGATAAGCCGCGAGACGGCGTGTTTTTCCATGTACTCGCTCATGTCTACGCGGACCATGGCGTTCTCGTCGTCAAACATGAACTCCGAAAGGGCCTTCGTGAGCTCGGTCTTCCCCACACCCGTCGGCCCCAGAAAGATGAAAGAACCTATCGGCCGGTTGGGGTCCGAGAGCCCCGAGCGTGCTCGGCGAACGGCGTCTGAGATTGCACGAATCGCCTGCTCCTTGCCCACGACGCGCTTTGCGAGCCGCCTCTCCATTTGCAGGAGCTTCTGCTGCTCGCCCTCCATCATCCTGGCGACGGGGATTCCGGTCCACGAGGCTATGACTCGCGCGATGTCCTCGGGGCCGACCTCCTCCTTGAGCATCGCCCCGTCTTTCTGGACCTTTGCAAGCGCCGCGTTCTCGGCGTCCAGAGTCTTCGAGAGATCGATTAGCCTGCCGTATTTCACCTCGGCCGCGCGCTGGAGGTCGCCTTTGCGCATCGCCTCCTGCTCATCGAATCTGGCCCGCTCGATCTCCTCCTTGAGCTTCCGGATCTCGGTGATCCGCTCCTTCTCGGCCTGCCAGCGGGCCTTTAGCGCCCCGTTCTGCTCTTTTGCCTCGGCGATCTCCCGGTCAATCTTTGCCAGGTGTTTCGCCCCTTCTTTGGACTCATCCTTGGCGACGCTTAGACGCTCGATCTCGAGCTGGGTCACCCGCCGCTCGATGGCGTCGATCTCGGCGGGCATGCTGTCGATCTCCATCCTGAGCCTGCTCATCGCCTCGTCCATGAGGTCAATCGCCTTGTCGGGCAGGAACCGGTCGGCGATGTACCGGTGCGAGAGGGTCGCGGCGGCGACGAGCGCGGCGTCCTGGATCTTGACGCCGTGGTGGACCTCGTAGCGTTCTTTCAGGCCGCGGAGGATGGCTATGGCGTCCTCGACCCCGGGTTCGCCGACGTATACCGGCTGGAAACGGCGTTCGAGCGCCGCGTCTTTTTCGATGCGCTTGCGATACTCGTCAAGTGTCGTGGCGCCTATGCAGTGAAGCTCGCCGCGTGCGAGCGCGGGTTTGAGCATGTTCCCGGCGTCCATCGCCCCCTCGGCCGCCCCCGCGCCGACGAGCGTGTGGAGCTCGTCGATGAACAGCAGTATCTTTCCCGCACCCGCCTGGACCTCCTTTAGCACCGATTTCAACCGCTCTTCGAACTCGCCCCGGTATTTTGCCCCGGCCACCATCGCGCCGAGGTCGAGCGCGACGAGCGTCTTGTCCCGGAGCGGATCGGGGACGTCGCCGTTGATGATCCGCTGGGCCAATCCCTCGACTATCGCGGTCTTCCCCACGCCCGGTTCGCCTATGATGACGGGGTTGTTCTTCGTGCGCCGCGAGAGCACCTGCATCACGCGCCGGATCTCGTCGTCGCGGCCGATGACCGGATCGAGCTTGCCCTTGCGCGCCATCTCGGTCAGATCGCGCGAGTACTTCTGAAGCGCCTGGTACTTGTTTTCGGCGTCCTGGTCGGTCACGCGCGAGTCGCCGCGAATCTCGAGGAGGGCCTTGAAGATGAGGTCGCGCGTCACGCCGGCGTCACGCAGGATGCGCTGTGCCGCGCCGTCGGCCTTGGCCTTCCTGTCGGGCGGGGCCATCCCGATGAGCAGGTGCTCGCTCGCGATGTACTCGTCCTTGAGCCGGTCGGCCTCGGCGGTCGCCTCGTCGATGACTTTGAGCATCCGCTTGGACAGATAGACCGAATCTCCGCCGCCGCGGACCTGCGGCCTGGCGCTCAAGTCCTCATCGAGTTTCCGCAAGATTGCGTCGGGGTCGGCCCCGAGCTTGCGGATGATGGGGGCGCAGATGCCGTCGGTCTGTGTGACGAGCGCCGAGAGGGCGTGCTCGACGTCCATCTCCTGGTGGCCGAGCTTGCGTGCCGCCTCCTGCGCCCCGTGCAGGGCCTCCTGCGCCTTGATGGTGAACCTGTCAAGCCGCATCTTCTCACCTCCATCCTGCGACCACGATCAAAAGATACTCACGAAACCGCGAATTTCAAGGGGGCCGTTTGGAGTGCGCAAGCTTGCTTGCGCTTTCTCTCCGCGGCAGCTTGCCTGTCCAGGCGCCCATTGGTTGCCCGAAAACGCCGCTACTGCGCAACCGGGTCGCGCACGTGCGGCTCCAAACCCGGGATCGTGCAGAGGACGCTGATCGCGCCGGGTGCGTCTCCGGTTTTGGGGAACACGAAACTGACTCCCGGATTGGCCGGGCCGCCACCCTTGTGTGCGGGCCCCGCCTGTGACACGGGCGTTCCGTTGTGTTATGGTGTGGTCGGAAAAGCGGGGTCAAACGCAAAGATGGCGCGCAAGAAACTCGGAGAGATCCTCGTCGAACGCGGGATCATCGACCAGCGGCAGCTTCAGGACGCCCTGGGCTACGGCCGCGCGCAGGGTGTCCGGCTGGGTGTGGCGCTCGTAACGCGGGGGCACCTTGGCGAGGGGATGCTGGCAAAGGTGCTGGGCGAGGTCATGGGGCTTCCCGCGGTGGATCTCTCGACGGCGCAGTTCGAGCACGAGGCGCTTCGGCTCGTTCCGCTCGAAACCTGCAAGGACAACGACCTGATCCCGATCTTCATCGACGAAAAGCGCGGGTCGCGCGCGCTCGTGCTGGCGATGGCCGATCCCATGAACGTCGCCGTGATCGACGAGATCGAGTTCACCACCGGGCTCAAGGTCCGGCCGGTGATGGCGACGCTTTCGGCCATCCACAGCGCCATCAGGAAGTTCCTTCTGGGGATGAACACGGTCATCGTCCCCCCGTCCATGGTGCCGCAGCAGGTGAGGCAGGGCATCATGACCATCGTCCGCCCGGGCGGGAAGATGGAAGAAGTGGACACATCCCTTCCGGCCGACCGGCAGGGCGCCAGCAGACCGCCGCAGCCCGCAAAGGCCAAATTGGACTCGGCCGGTTCCGGGCAGCGGCCGCCGCCACAACAGCCTCCGGCAACCCCCGGAACGGACCCGCGCGCGCCCGGGTCCGGGTCGCAGCCGAAACCGGTCGCCCCGGCCTCGCAGCTGCCGCGCCCCAGCTCGGGCGGCTCGGCGCCAAAGCAGTTCACGCCGGCCGAGGAGGCCCTAAGCGACTACCTCCGGGAGGTCCAGTCGGCCGATCCCGAGACCGTCCAGAAGCTCGAGAAGCTCGAAAAGTACTTCTGGGCGCTGGTCCGGTCGATGGCCCGCAAGGGCCTCATTTCAAAAGAAGAGTTCCTGAAAGAAATGAAGGACTGAAATGTAGCACTGATTTGATCTCGATTCCCTCTGGATGTACCATTGTACCGGGTCGCGACGCAGACGCGGGAGGCGGATGTGAGCAGGGTCGAGGCGTTGGAACACGAGGTCAAGAGGCTCTCCAAACGCGAGTTCGAGGCGTTCCGGGAGTGGTTTTCCGAATACGACGCTGCGGATTGGGACAAGCAGATAGACTCCGACGTCAACGCGGGCAAACTTGACGAACTCGCCGCCCGAGCTCTTTCGGCCCATGCGCGGGGCGAGAGCAAAGACCTGTGAGGCACCGGGCGGCACCTGACTATTGGGCCTGTTTCGAACGCCTGCCTCTAGAAGTTCAAGAGCTGGCTCGAAAGAACTTCGATATCCTCAAAGAAAACCCGCACCATCCTTCGCTGCATTTCAAGGAGATTGGGCGGTACCGGTCGGTTCGCGTTGGGCGCCGGTTCCGTGCTTTGGGCGTTGAGATTCCTGACGGCGTGCTGTGGTTCTGGATCGGGACGCACGCCGAATACGACAAGTTGATAGGGTGAGGTCTTCACATGACCTTCAAACGCCGTGAGTTCCTTCCGTGTTTCTGCGTGTCTCTTTGTCTTCTTCTCGCCGCCTGTCCCGGCGATCGGGAAGTCCTTCGGGCCGAAGGCGACGCACAGGACGGCGGTTCGGGCCCGGTCGCCGAGCCGGACGGCGGGGGCCTTGACGGCGGAGCGCCCGACGCGGGGCCATCGGACAAGGCGAGGGCGGCGGCGGCCGGAAAGGGCAGTCCCAACGCCCCCGACCCGGCCATCCTTGGACCGTACCCGGTGGGCGTTGCGACGGGGCGCGTGAGTTACTTTTATGACGACGGGAAAAAGGGAGAACAGCGCGACATTCCCGTCGAGATCTGGTACCCGGCTGATGACGCCGCGGCGGGCATGGAGAAGGAATCGCTTGATCTTCGCAACCTCGCCCCCGCGTGGCTTCTCGAGAAGGTGACGCTCGAAATGGACCCCATCCCGACCGACGCCGTGCGCGACGCAACCGTGCGGCGCCTTGGCGAGGCGTTCCCGCTCGTGGTCTTCTCGCACGGCGCCGGGGGCATCCGACAGCAGAGTGTCTTCTTCACCGTCGTCTTGGCGAGCCACGGGTTCGTCGTCGCCTCGCCCGACCACGTGGGTGGCACGGCGTGGGACCTGGTCGACCCGAAGAACAAAGACAAGGAGTTCGGCGCACTGATGGCCGAGTCGATGCCCAAGAGACTTGAAGACTTCGCGGTCGTCACCGACTGGATGCTTAAGCGCAACGAAGATTCGGAGGACCTGTTTTTCGGCGTCATCGAGCCGAAGAAGGTGGGAGCCGCCGGGCATTCGTTCGGGGCGTTCACCGCGGTCGCGGCGGCAGCAAACCGGCGGTTTCAGGCGGTGGTTCCGATGGCGCCGCCGAGCAACCCTTACGAGGCCGAGAGCCTCGCGAGGTTCCCGCCCGTGATGATCCACGGCGCGACGAAGGACAAGACGATGGCGTATGAGCAGCAGAAACTCCTCTACGATCACGTGGACCCCGACAAGTACCTCGTCGGCCTCAAGGACGGCGGGCACTTTTCGTACACCGACCTGTGCAGCCTGCCGATCGCCGACATCGCGGCGGTGTTCGACCTAAACGTCGAATCGTACATGAGCGACGGGTGCGGCGAAGAGAACATCCCGGCCCAAGAGGCGCACCGGCTGACAAACAAGTTTTCGGTCGCGTTTCTTGCGGCGTACCTGCGCGGCTCGCGTGCGATGTACGAGGCCCATCTCACCAGCGCGGCCGCGGCGCTCGAGCCGAACGTCGAGTTCAAAAGCGAAGAGGAGTTTTGAAAGGGCGGGTGGCACGGACGCTGCCCAGAGGCTCAGCCACAAGCGGTCAGCCGTCAGCTTTCAGCAGTGCGAGCGTGGAGTCCCGAGCCGGTGCCCGAAGCCCGCTGCGGGCGGCACAACGCCACGACGCCACAAAATGGGTTCTTCTGGAAATAGTGTGGGTAAACCCGCCGAAGGTCATTTCTGAGCGTTCGTAGATAAAATCGAGGGCATCGCCAGCTCTTGGTACAAGGATGTTGTCTACACACCTTGACCAGGAGCCAGGAGGATGCCCGACGC
>JACRCP010000291.1 GCA_016218965.1 Deltaproteobacteria bacterium
ACATCGGTTATGTGACTAGTCACATAACCGATGCGTCATCATCTAACTTCGCCCGGCGGTTGCCGTAAACATGCCGCTCCGGGAAACCCGTCCCCCACCCAAGACCGAATGATCACCGCCTGACGCCGCCGGAGGAAAGTCGTAGACGGGCAAAACGAGTGTTTGGACGCGGTCATCATTTGATAGACTTGCGCCGGGAGGAAAGGACCATGAGAAAAACAGGCGTGATTGCGGTGGCCGTGATCGATCTCTGCTCGGCACCGCCGGTCTGGAGGTTCGAGGTTCTCCGCACCGGGCGGTTGATCTACGCTGTCAATGACGAGGCAGTCAATCGGTTCGAGCTCGAGACCATTCACGAATACCGCGACACGGCGCCGCTGCGAAAGAGGCTTCGGGAGCATCTGCGTGAAAGGTTCGCCTGATGGTCTTGAGAAGACATACCGTTGAGCGGACTCTTGAAGAACTCGACGTCGTATTGCGGGAGCTCGCGACGTACCGCGATGTCATCCACCGGCCTACGATACGGCCGTCGGGCTGATGACCGTGTTCGTGGTCAAGGTCACCGCCATGGCCGTCCGGGGCGAGTACCCGGATGGCGACGCCGTGCTGCAGGAGGGCAGGGATGTGATCCTGCTGCAGGCGGCCGCCAAGACCGCCGGGTGTTTCGTCGTTTCTGGCCCAGGTTCGGGGCGAGCCGGGGCTCCAGGGCGCGTCCAGCCTTCGCAGCCGAAAGCCGCTGCTTCGGCGGAGTAGGCCCGGGGCGGGGCTGTGGGTGTCGACTACGAGCGTACTCCGAATGCCAGTATTCCAGAAGTCGATTGCGTTCCCGCGGCGTTTCAGTGTACAAACGGCCCATGTCTTTCAAACTCTCGGCGCGCGAACGCGAAGTCCTGCGAAAGCTGGGCGAGGCGATCCTGCCGGCCACGGACGTCCTGCCGGTGTTCGGGGACAGGGCGATTGACCAGATAGAGACGTACCTTGCATCGGGGAGCGCGGCCGAACTCAGGCTCCTGTTCAAGACGGCCCTGCACATGGTCGAACGCGGCGCGATGCTCAGGCACCTGCGCCCGATGTCGAAGCTCCCGCCCGAAAAAAGGGCGGCGTACATAGAGCGGCACTGGGTCAATGGGGCGCTTCCGCGCCGCCTCATGTTCAGGCTTTTCGGGGTCATGCTCAAGGGGACGTATTTTGACGACCCCGCGGTGTACGCCTCGCTTGGGCTCGAGCACAAGAAACCCGAGGTCAAGGCCGAGCGGCCGCGCTTCATGTCGCAGGTCACCCGCGCAAAAGACCTCAACGAGGACGTCGAGATCGAGGCCGAGGTCGTCGTGATCGGGACCGGGGCGGGGGGCGCGGCGGCGGCGCTCGAGCTCGCGTCGCGCGGGAACGCCGTCGTGATGATCGAGGAGGGCGACTACTTCGCGCGCGACCGCTTCACAGGCCGCGGGTTCGAGATGCAGCGCCTGCTCTACATGAACCACGGCCTCACGGCGACCGTCGGAAACGTCGCCATCCCGGTGCCCCTGGGCGTGACGGTGGGAGGGTCCACGACGGTCAACTCGGGCACCTGCTTCCGGACGCCCGCGCGGACGCTCAACCGCTGGCGCGGGGCGCTGGGCCTCACGGCGTATACGCCCGAACACCTCGAGCCGTACTTGGCGAAGGTCGAGGCGGTCTTCCAGGTCAAACCCGCCGACGCGAAATACGTGGGCAAAAACGGCGAGATCATCGCCCGCGGCGCCGGCGCGCTGGGTTGGAGCCACGGGCCGATCCCTCGAAACGCCCCGGACTGCGACGGGCAGGCGCTCTGCTGCTTCGGGTGCGCGACGGGGGCGAAGCGCTCGGCCGATATAAGCTTTGTCCCGATGGCCCTCGAAAAGGGCGCGCAACTCCTCTGTCGCGTGAAGGCCGAGCGGATCATCCTCGACGGCAAACGCGCGGCGGGCGTCGTCGGACGCTCGCTCGACACCGGCAGGAAGGTCAGGGTCAAGGCCCGTGCGGTGGTGCTCTCGATGGGCGCGTTCGGGACGCCCCGGTTCCTTATGCGTCAGGGAATCTGCAACTCGTCGGGCAGGGTCGGGAAAAACCTCTCGCTCCACCCCGCGACGGCCATGCTTGCGCTGATGGACGAGCCGGTCGAGCCGCAGAAGTCGATCCCGCAGGGCTACATGGTCGACGAGTTCCACGAAGAGGGGCTCCTGATGGAGGGGAGCACGCTGCCCCTAGAGATGTTCACGATGATGGTCCCGGGCGTCGGACGCGGGGCGCAGGAGTTCATGCAGAACTACCGCAGGATTTCGTCTTTCGGCGTGATGGTCTGCGATACGACGCGCGGACATGTGCTGCCGGACAAGATCCCCCAGACTCCCCTCGCGTTCTACTGGCTCAACCGCAAGGACTTTGCGCTGATGCGCCGCGGGCTCTCGCTTCTGGCGCGGATATACCTCGCCGCGGGCGCGAGAGAGATCCGCGCCATGATTCACGGCTGGAAGCCGATGCGAAGCGTCGCCGACATAGAAGAGAACATGGGGCGCTTTGTGCTTCCGGTCGACGTGGACATATC